>JALRGB010000181.1 GCA_023253575.1 Verrucomicrobiales bacterium | reverse complement strand
CTGACTGAGGTAACTGACAATAGCCGGAACATCGAAAATCAAATTCGAGGTATTGCTTTGCTGGCGAATTTCCCCATTCACTTTGAGCCACATCGGAAGCGCATGGACATCGGAAATTTCATCCTGAGTCGCCAAAAACGGCCCGAGCGGAGCAAAGGTGTCGCAACTTTTCCCCTTCACCCACTGGCCGCCCCGTTCCAACTGAAACGCCCGCTCGCTGTAATCATTGTGGAGCACATACCCGGCCACATGACTGAGCGCATCCTCCCGGCGAACGTAGTTTGCCTTCCGCCCGATCACCACCGCCAGTTCAACTTCCCAATCTGTCTTTTCACTTGTCCTAGGAAGGATGAGCGGATCATTGGGCCCGACGATGGCCGACGTCGCCTTGAAGAAAACAACCGGTTCTGCTGGAACGGGAGCGCCGGTTTCCGCCGCATGATCACGGAAGTTCAGGCCGATGCAGATCAGCTTCGACGGCCGCGCCAGCGGCGGACCCAGCCGGGTACTGGGATCGATGAGCGGCGCACGATGCCCCTCGGTGGCTGCCCACTGCCGCAAGCCGTCCAGGGCGTCTCCGGCAAAAAAGGCTTCTGTATAGTCCGGGGTGAAAGCGGTCGCATCAATGAGGCGTCCGTCAGCCAGCAACAGTCCAGGCTTTTCCTCACCGGGGTTTCCGTAGCGAATAAGTTTCATGGGTAAAAAAGGAAGAAAGCGGCAGCCCGCACGCTCAGCGCAACAGGGTGAAGCCGCCGTCAATATCGTAGGCCGATCCAGTGATGAAAGCGGCGTCCGGGGAGCAAAGAAACAATGCCAATGAGGCCACTTCATCCGGCGTCCCCATGCGGCCGATCGGCTGGGCCGATTCAAGCCGAGCAAAAACTTCGGCTTCCCGACCGGGATAGTTCTCAGCGAGAAAGTTGTCCACAAACGGCGTGTGAACCCGCGCCGGACACAAACAATTGCAGCGAATTCCCTTGTCCACGTAGTCGCGAGCCACCGACAATGTCATGCTCAACACCGCCCCTTTGCTCATCGAATAAGCAAATCGCTCGGGAATTCCCACCTTGGCCACAATCGAACATAAGTTGAGAATTACCCCCCGGCCAGCCACCCGCATCCGCGGCAACACCGCGTGCAACGTGTGATACACACCCGCCACATTGATCCGGAAAATCCTTTCAAAATCCGCCGGCATCGTGCCCTCGACATCACCAATGTGCGCCACTCCCGCATTGTTCACCAGCACATCAATAACCGGCACCCCGGCCAGAACCGCAGCCACCGCCGCATGATCGGAAACATCGCACGCCAAATGCTCGATAGCCGGGTCCGGCGACGGAACCAGATCAAGATTCAACACCCGCGCGCCCTCCGCCGCAAAACGAGAAGCAATCGCCGCCCCAATACCAGAGCTGGCTCCGGTAATCACCGCAACCTGACCATTCAGTTTCAATGTAGACATGCGCTTAGGCAAACAAAGCACCCACGGGTTTGGCTTTGACCAATTCGCGAGGCTGCTTGAGGTGATTCAGCACAATCGTTTCAGGATCAATGCCAAAAGCATGGTAAATGGTGGCCAATAATTCCGTTGGGTGCACGGGGTCCTCGGCGGGCGCGGAGCCGGTCTGATCAGATTTTCCGTGGACATAACCGCGCTTGATGCCGGCGCCGCCAATAATCGAAGTGTAACAATACGGCCAGTGATCGCGACCATCCGCACTATTACCATTGCCCGACGTGCTCACTCCTTTTTCCGGACTGCGACCAAATTCGCCCACTGCCACGACCAGCGTCTCATCGAGCAATCCGCGGCTATCGAGGTCATCGAACAACGCGCTCAACCCTTGATCCAGCATGGGACCAGACTGGTTTTTCATGCGATTGGTCAGTTCCACATGGTGATCCCACGAGTGATTGTCGGAATTGGCCACCTTGGGCCAAACGACTTCTACCACCCGTGTTCCGGCCTCGATGAGGCGCCGCGCGAGCAGACAGCTTTGGCCAAAAGTATGGCGCCCGTAGCGGTCGCGCATCGCGGCTGATTCGTTGTCGAGCGAAAACGCATCACGAGCGCGGCCGGAAACGATCAGACTGAGCGCCCGGTCGTAATATTCGTCCAGATTGTATTGGGACACCGCCTTATCGACATGCTTCATTTGCGCGGTCAGGGTTTCGCGCAAACTGGCGCGACGGCGAAGGCGCATCGAGAATACCTCGGGACGCAGCTGCAAATCGTCGACCCTAATCCGGGTCATCTTGCTCATGTCCATGTCATCGCCTTCCGGGTACAGCGTGTAGGGATCCCAAGCTTTGCCCAAGAATCCGGCCGTACCACCTTTGCCGATCACATTACTTTCCTGCAGCGGACGCGGCAGCATCACGAACGGCAGCATCGGTTCATCTGTGGGCTTAAGCCGTATGATGTTGGATCCAAAATTTGGATAATCCTTGGCATTGGGCGGCTCCAGCTGGCCAGACGGGCTGACTTTGTCCGTCGTGTAACCGGTCATGATCTGGTAAATCGCGGCCGTGTGGTTAAACAGGCCATTGGGCGTGTAGCCCATCGACCGAATCATGGTGAATTTGTCATTCACCTTGGCCAGTTCAGGCAGGATTTCTGTAAAATGGATTCCCGGAATTTTTGTCGGAATCGTCCCAAAGGCGCTGCGGATTTTATCCGGAACATTTTCTTTGGGATCCCAGAGGTCGAGGTGGCTCGGACCACCCTGCATATACACCATAATAATGTTTTTCGCGCGGCCCCAGCCGGGCGAAGTCGCCTGCTCACCGGGCAGGCCAGCCGCGGCGGCTTGGGCGCGGAACATATTATTAAGGGTCATGCCGACGAGGCCACCGCCACCGACGCGAAGGACATCGCGGCGGGAGACGCCCAAATGGCGGTCACAAAGATCTTTTCCAGGGGAACCGGGTATACGAAACATGGCAGTCTAATGGTTGAAGAGGAATTCAGGTGAGTTGATAAGTGCCCAGACCAAGTCTTGGGCGGCGGTGAGACGGCGGTCGGCCATTTGGCGCACGCTTTGGGCCACGTCCTCCCGGATGCGCTGGACCCGCGGGGGCACGGGCACCGGCAGCTCGGCAGCGGCGAGGGCGGCCCGCAGCTCGGCGAGCCGAGCATCCGCAGGCACCGGGGCCTGCGCCGCCACCAGCGCCTTGATCAGGCTACCGCGCTCGGCATCGATCGCCAGAGCCTCGGCCCGCACGGCCGCCTGCTGTTCCGGAGTGCGCTGTGCCGGCACCGTGGCCAGCGCCTGACGCACGTCTTCCGGCACGCCCATGCTGGAGACGAGCGGATCTGCGGCGGAAGTGACCCACAGCCGGAACCGTCCCAGAACGTGCTGATTGTCAGCCAAACGAAACCGCAGAGTCAGCGTCAGCCGTACGCCTTGGGGATGATCCAGCGGGGCCTTGAGCGCGAAGGTGGCACTTTGACGGCCGGCTGGCGCTCCTTCCACAGCCCAGCCTTTGCCGGCATCAAGCGCCGGTTTGACCACATCCTCGGGAGCATAATTGGGCATCGTATAAGAGGCGCGAGCCGACCCGAATTCGAGCGTCCCCGTCTGAGTTGGATCCGCCAGCGACGACCAGCTAGCCCCCAGTTGATTGAGCAGAAAGTTACCATTCGACGCGCGCCCCGGACCGCCTGAGGGCAGCCGCTCATCAGGCAACACCTCCACAACTACCCCGGTCAACCGGCCCACGGAAGGATCGACTTCCATCGTGTAATCACCATTGGCGAGTGTGCCGGTGGCGAGGATGGAATTATCCGGCTGCGGCACTAGACTGGTGCCGGCCGCACTGGCGGACGCCTTGACGAGGCGCACCGGATGCCATGCCGGCGCCTCTGGCGTGAGGTGCGGGTGGACCCACGTCGCCAGACTGGCGCCGAGCGCGTCTTCCCGGGCTTTGATGGCCGCCGCAGCCTGCTGGATGGCCGCCTCGCGGGCCGCTACGGCCGCTTTTTCAGCGTCCAAAGCCTGCGGTTCATAAGCTTTAAGGGCGGTCGTGGCGGCCAGCACGGCCTCATCGCGCTTCACGTCGGCCGCGACCCGTTCCGGCGTCCAAGCGGTTTCCGCCGCCGCCAGCTGGGCAATCAAAGCCCCGTGGTCGTCAATCTGCTGCTGCGACAAAGCGAGCGCCGCCTGCACCTCGGCGGCCTGCGCCGGACGACCGAGAACCCGCAAAAATAACCGCTCCGCTACCTGCGCGTCATCCGCCACATCTTTGACGGTCGACGCAATCGCATTGCCGCCGTCCGCAATGGCATCGGCCACAACCGGCCCACCCAACAGCGACATGACTGGTCCGAGCTGGACATCATTGCTGCGTTCGCATTCGCACGCACTCTCGCGAACCGGACGCCCGAGATTGGCCAGAAATCCGCTGGGCAGGTCGAGCGCTGAATCTGGCAGCGCAGCCGCCCTAGTTCCTGGCGGCACGCCGGGAATCGAGGGCGTAGCCCCGGTCACACGCATGATGCTGTCATACAGCGCCTCGGCCGGCAGCCGGCGCGCGAGGGCATGGGAGAAATTGACGGTATCATCTTCGTTCCATCGATTCGTCTCGATGGAGAGTTGATACGTGCGGGACGTGCAGATCAAGCGCAGGAGTTTTTGCATGTCGAAACCACCGGCGACGAACTCGCGCCGCAGGTATTCGAGCAATTCTGGATTAGACGGCGGGTTGCCGGCGCGGATGTCGTCCAGTGGCTCGATCAAGCCGACACCCAGCAGGTATCCCCAGAGGCGGTTGACGAAGCTCATGGCGAAGTACCGGTTATCCTCGGAGACGAGCCAGTCGGCGAATTGTTCACGCCGCGTCCGGTCGGAAGCGGGCGGGGCTTTGGCTGGAAACGGAAAGGCCGGCGCCACGACGAGTTTGGTGCGAGCGTGCATAACTTCGCCAGTCGCTTGATCACCGGTTTTTTCAAAGAGCGGCAGAGCGCCCTCGACCGCGGTGCCGCCGATGGTGCGACCGTTGCTTTCCGGATCTGGCGTGCGCTCCACTTGCGCGAACCAAGCGGCGGTCTGGTAGTATTGGTCTTGGGTCCATCGTTCGAACGGATGGTCGTGGCATTTATTACAATTGAAGCGGGTAGCCAGGAAGAGGTGGGTGGTATTCTCCATGGTGTCCTCTGGCGTCCGGAGGATTTTGAAATAAGCCGCCGGAGGGTTTTCGCGATTCGAGCCGGTGGCGGTCATAATGTCGTGAACCATGGCATTCCAGGGCGCCTTTTTTTCCACCTGGCCGCGAATCCAGTCGCGCAATCCCTGAGCTCCTTCGCGGCCGAGGAACTTGCCATTCACCTGCAACAGATCGGCCAACTTGTTGGCCCACTGCTCATTGAAGGCCGGGGAGCCCAGCAAGCGGTCGACCACCTCGTCGCGCTTGAGCCGCGTTTCCCTCGTGTCCGCCAGAAAAGCGGTCACCTCCTCCGGGGTGGGAGGCAACCCAGTCAGATCCAACGAAACCCGGCGCAAAAACTCCGCATCCGAGGACAATCCTGAGGGCTCGATCTTCATCCGCTGCCATTTGGCCGCCACCAGACGGTCGATCTCTGACCACACCTCCGGTTCCTGCCAGGCAAAGCCCGTGCGATCTCCCATGACCGTGACCGTGGTCGCCGCATAGGCTCCTTCAAAACGCGCCAGCATCGGAGCTTCACCGCGCCGCAACGTGAAAACCAACCCGCCCGGCGAGGCCACCGCCACATCCTGATTGCTACTCTCCACAAACGCCAACGCCGTCACGTCGCGAGTCGCCCCGTCCGCATACGTGGCTAGCACCCGCACCTGCTGGCGACCACCAATCTGCTGCACCACCGGATTCGACGGAAAAATCGAAATCCCGATCACCCGCGGCGTGGCGTGATCCAGCAATCCCCCGTCCGCAATCCACGCCCTCAAAATCTCATACCCATCATCGCCCGGCACCGTCAATTGCCCGCCTTCATGCGGCACGGCCGCACTGGCTTTTTGCAAAAACAAACTGCTATCGGGCACGGCGGTGCTGGCTCGGCGGCCTGCTTGTTCATCGATCAGCGCGAGCACATCAAAATTCGGATCATACCCTCGCAGAGATAACTTAAAGCCATTGCGTCCGTCTTGGGCGCCATGGCAGGTGCCGGTATTGCACCCCAGTCTCGAGAGCACCGGCATCACATCGCGCACGTAATCCGGATGCAAGGGTGCACCGCGTCCGCTGACGGCGACCGGCAGCCGGACGGCCGCGGAACCAAGCGTCAATGTCAGCGTGCCGTCGCCATCCGAGACCGGCTTGAGCTGCCCCTGCCGACTGAGATCTGCCACGGGCGCCGACCACTGGCTGGCCACTGCCCGCGTGGC
>JALRGB010000156.1 GCA_023253575.1 Verrucomicrobiales bacterium | reverse complement strand
ACGACACCGGCCGCGTTTGACCGGAGTGGGCGCAGACCGCCACCTCGGCCGCCGGCAAACCAGAGACTAAGCCACCGCTACGCCCGGCGCCTGCCGCAGTCAGCACCCCGGCCGCAACCGATGACCACGGCTGCCAGTTGGGCAACCCCGGTCTCCAGACCAGCGTCGCCGGCAGCAGCTGGCCCGCCTGTTCCAGCGCCAGCATCTCGGCGGCCGTCACCGGTCCTTTCTGCTGATGATCCGAAGCATAATACCAGTCGTTGGTCATGATAAAATAATGTGCGTGCAAAAAGCCGTCCTAGCCACCGTCATCAACAAAAAAATGCCCGGTCACTCCGCCGACGCAAAACAATACAATACCCCGTCGTCCGCCCCAACCAGAATCCGCCCGCCCACCACCGCCGGACTGGCTTTCACCGGCGCCCCAATCTCGTAACTCCACTTTTCCTCCCCAGTCGCCGTATCCAACACATACACCCGCCCGTCATCAGCCCCAAAAATCACCATCCCCCCAGCCACCACCGGCGAACTCGCCACTTTGTCGCGCGCCCGAAAAACCCACTTCTCCTCCCCATTGGCCCGGTCCAGACAATGCAAACGCTTGTCATCCCCACCCGCATACACCCGGTCCGCCGTGACCGCAGGCGACGTAAAATAAGGGAAATCTTTGTCGCGGAACTCCCACTTCACCAACCCCGTCGCCAAATCATAACACTCAACTTTGTTTCCAGAATGACCGCAGTAACCAAGTCCGTCCCGAACCGCCACCGAGTTGGGCATGTAAATCTTGATGTCCACCCGCCGCGCCAATGTCCCGTCCACCCGCACCACATCCAGCGTGCCATTGCACCCGCCAAACACTAAGTGCCCGTCCCACACCGCCGCCGCCCCGTTCACCGGACCACCGGCATCATACTCCCACAGCTTCTCACCAGTCACCCCATTCAGCGCCACACACGTCCCGGAAAACCCAACCGCCAGCACCGCCGAACCCGCCTCACCCCCAGGCGCCGTAAATGGAGTCAATCCCCCCTTGATCTCACCCTTCGTATCATGCGTCCACATCACCTTGCCCGTGGTTGCCTCCAAAGCACGCACCCAGCCGTCCGTCCCCCCAAAAATCACCAGCGACCCCACCAAACAAGCCGACCCCTCAATCGGATCACGCGACGGCTTGTTCTTCACCTCATCCATCAACACCAGCTTCCACACTTCCACTCCATCCTTGAGCGAAATCGCGCGAAACACCCCCTCGCCATCCCCATAGTACGCGCGCTCCATATCACACACCGGCGTAGCCAAAATCGGCTTGCCCCCAGGCACCGACCACGCCAACCGCAACGGCACCGCCACCGCAGACGACGCCACCCCCTGCTGCGACGCATCACCCCGAACCACCGGCCAGCCGTCTGCCGCCCTCACCCGCGACCCCACCAGCCCAGTCAACAACACGGTCATAAAAATACCCGCCGCCAAGGAACAAAATGATCGAGACATGATCTCATTCCTACTCCCAGATCCCGCCCGCAGCAAGCCATCACCCGCTTCCACGTCAACTCACAGCCGATGGACGCCAGCGCCAATCCGCAACGAATAAAACCACCCGCTCAACCCCTATGCGCGGGATCTCAATCACCCGCGCGGGAGTTCAACCCCAGAATCTCCCCCATCCTCGTAAAACTTTTATCCGTAAATCCCATCAACCTCTTGGCCTGATAGTCCCGCTCCAGAGGATTTTCGATCCCCCGCAATAATTGAACCGCGTCCAGATCATACCTCCCGCCCAGCCATGGTCCCCATGGCTCTACCGGCACTGGGTAATCACTTCCATGCAACACCCGGTCATGCAGGCCCGATCCCAACAATTCCGGTAGGGTGCCAAATCGATTCAAGGTCGTCAGCGCAGAACTGTCAGCGTACAAATGATCATAATCCCGCATCATGCGCATCAACAGCGGCGTGTGATGCTGCCCCCATGGGGTATTCCGCCCCGCCCCATGCGCCGCAATACACGTCACCCCGCACTCCAACGGCCCCCGCAATCCCTCCGGACTCTCATGCGCCCGATTTAAAACCGGCAGCGTGGCCTCCCCTCCCGTATGCGCCAACAAAACCATCCCGCCCGCCGCCACGGCTTTCCAGAAATCACGATGCTTCGCCGCCGAACAATCGACGTTGTGCACGTTCGGAAGCAACTTCAAGAGCCGCGCCCCAGCCGCTAAACACCGGTCCAGCTCCGCGCGCGCATCCGGTCGCGCCGGATGAATCGAAACCGCCGGAATAAATTCCTCATGCTCGCGCGCCAGTCGCAATACATGGTCGTTCGGTACATAAAATGTCGCATGCCCCGTAATCCGCACCCCATCCTCCGTATACGATTCGTCCTGCGCCAGTAAAACCACCCGGTCCATCGACGATCCACGCACCCAGCGCACCAACTGCGCCGCATACGCCTCGTCCAACCCACCTCTTAATAACGAAGTCGACAGCCCAGCACTCCGCACCAGCATCCTCCCAGTAAACGCTCGCCATGGCGACCTCAGATCAATCCAGCAGCCAGAACCGGACGATCCGTCGCCCACACAATGAACATGACAGTCAATAATAAGCGACATCGCTGGAAAAAATGATCAAGATGAATCAAAATCATCGTGCCACAGCACCACAAATCCCACCAGATTTACTTTTTAACTTCAGTTTTGGGTCGATTCCGTTACATTTACTCCATGGACACATTCAGGTCGCAGGCAAGGGGCTTGGATAAAAATTACGAAAATTATTGCCTTTACCGAAATATCTTCAATTTTTAAACATGAAAACCCCTGCGCTCACTGCGCTTTTTGGCTTGTCGGTCCTGCTCTCTCCGGCGTCCGGCACCATTCTCCTCAACGAGATCCACATCAATCCTCCCCCCACCCTTGACCTCAACTACGAATTCATCGAACTGCGAAGCAGCACAGATGGCATCGAATCGTGCGCGGGCTTGACGTTGTTGATCATCGAGAACAATGGGGCTCAGGTGGGGGAGGTGGAAGAGGCGCTGGATTTGAGTTCATTTTCCACCGGTAGCAACGGGTTGTTATTGATTGGCAACGGCTACGATGAAGCTCCGTTGGGCGGTCCATGGACGGGATTCAAGGCCCCCTCCACATCCGTGGCGGATCCCAGCGGCACGCCGCCGTTCTCCAGCCTCGGTGACGACAACATCGACCCCAATGGCGGTCTGACCGTGCTGCTGGTTTCGGGCTGGACCGGCATGACCAATGCCACCGCCACCAGTCTGGGCGACGTCGACGTCGACAACAACTCGGTGCTGGACTGGCTGCAAACGCCCAAACCCGTCGGCGCGCAGGCCACCCAACCATTCGCCGTGCAGGTCGACAGCGTTGGATTCCGCGATCTCGCCAACTCGCCGGTGCGTCGGCCGTACACCACGGCTGATTTGAATGTGCGACCCGGCAGCGCGGCCACTTTCTCGCCTGACAATATTTCGCGGCGCCTCAGCCGCTCCGTCACGCCCGGCGATCAAAACAATGCCTCCGCTTGGTACGGCGGCAACTTGCTCGGCACCGAAGCCAATGCCATCGCCTACGACATCCAGTTCTTCGGCGACTTCAAAGGCCAGGCCACTCCGGGCCAGACGAATCTCAATGCTGTGCCGACCGTGGGCAATTTCGTTATCAACGAAGTCGCCATCAATCCCCCCGGTCAGGATGATGGCAATTTCGAATATATCGAAATCCGCAATGCCTCGGAAGGAAGCAATGCCGCCAGCCTACAAGGATTGGCCTTGCTCGTCATCCGGTCCAATGACAATGCCGGAGTAGCCGCCTTGGGCACAGTCAAAGAAGCGTGGGACTTGAGCACGCTGACGACCGGAGCCAACGGATTGCTCCTGCTTGGCAACAACTATACCACCGGAGACATTCCCTGGGGAAGTTATATCGACCCGCTCACCCAGCTGGGCGACCCCGCCGCGCCCGGCACCCAAAACCCCGTCCGCTGGTCCAGCATGGGCGATGATGACATCGGCAGCAGCGACGGATTCACCCTGCTCCTCGTGCAAAATTTCACCGGTACCATCGAGCAGGATCTCGACACCAATAATGACGGCGTCCTCGACCTCACCCCATGGACCACCATCAAGGACAGCGTGGGTTTCAATCAGCTCGCCCCCGGAACCGGCAAAACCTACGCCACCGCTAAAATCACCACCACACCGGCGTATGATATCGACAATCTCTCGCGGAAACTCAGCGTGACGACCGCCCAGTCCGCCAGCGCTTGGTACGGCGGCGATTACGGTGGCAACAGCCCGTTCACCATCGCCTTCCAAGACCAAGCCGCCCGCCCCGCCGTCGGTGGTTTCCGCGGCGCAGCCACCCCCGGCCGGACCAACTGGAACGACTCCGCCGTGGCCGCCCCCATTCGCCTCAATGAGGTCAATATCAATCCCGTCGCCAATCCAGATGGATCGTTCGAATACGTCGAACTCGTCAATGCCAACCTCACCCTCGGAGGCATGAACGGCCTGACCCTCGTCATCGCCGATGGTTCGACCGGCGCGCAAAATGGCACCATCCTCGAATCCATCGACCTCAGCGGCCTCTCAACCGGCCCCAATGGATTGGCCCTCCTCGGTGACAGCTACGACAACTTCTCGCCCTACGACGCACCACAGAAATTGATCTCGCCCCTGACCGCACGCGAAGATCCAGCCGGCCTCGACGCCGCTGGTGACATTGGTCCTAATTCCGCCCTCGTCATTTTGCTGAGCAAAGGAGCAAAACCAGCCATCGGCTCGAATATTGCCGCACTCGCCGCCGGCGATGTCGTCGACAGCATCGGCTTTGGATCGTCACCCAATGCCACAGCAGCCCTGCTTTCGACCAGCTTCACACCAGACAATGTCTCGCGCTATCCGGGGGAATTTACCGCCAACGCCGCCGCCTCATGGTTCAGCGGAGAACTAGATCGTTCGCAGGGCGATGCCGGTCTCGACTTTGGCGCCAACTTTGCCGGAGC
>JALRGB010000135.1 GCA_023253575.1 Verrucomicrobiales bacterium | reverse complement strand
ATTCTTCATTTCTCGATCCTGCCCTGCCACCGTCTATCGCCCGGCGTGATTTTTTGCGCCAGCTGACTGCAGCGGGGGCCGCCGCATGGGCCGCCAGTGAGCCGAGGGCCGCCCTCGCGGCCGATGAGAAAAGCTCCGATCAGCTGCCCGCCCGGGCCGAGGCTTGCATCCTTCTCTGGATGGGCGGTGGCATGGCCGCGCCCGATACCTTCGATCCCAAACGTTACGAGCCATTTCGCAAAGGGCTCGAGGTCAAAAGCATGCTGAGTACGTTTCCCGCGATTCACACGGCGGTCGACGGTCTCCAGATCTGTCAAGGATTGGAGCAGATCGCTAGCGTGATGGATCGCGCCACCCTCATCCGCTCCGCCGTGCAGCCCGATCTCGGCAGCATTCTGCATTCGCGCCACCAGTACCACTGGCACACCGGATACGTGCCTCCGCAGACCGTGGCCTGTCCGCACATCGGAGCGTGGATGTCGAAAGTTCTGGGGCCGCGCCATCCGGTCATGCCGGCCTTCATCAATATTGGGCAGCGATTGGAGGGGGTCGGTGAAAGTGAAGAACTGAAAGCTTTCACGACGGCGGGTTTTTTCGGCAGCGAATTTGGTCCTATGAACCTGCCGTTTCCCGAGGAGGCGGCCCAGTCCGTCAAGCCGCCGAAGGGTATGGAGGCCGGTCGATTCACGAACCGTCACGCGCTCTTCCGTCGTCTGGTGGACCAGAATCCGCAGCGCGATTTCATGAGTGACTACCAGCAGGAATCACTTTTGCGCAGCATGGAGAATGCCTACCGGCTGCTCAATGCGAAGGAGCGGGATGCTTTTGACATCACGCTTGAATCCAAGGAAACGCAGGCGGCTTATGACACCGGGCGCTTCGGGCGCGGCTGTTTGCTGGCTCGACGGCTGGTGGAAGCGGGCGCGCGGTTTGTCGAAGTGACCACCGAGTATGTGCCATTTTTGCATTGGGATACGCACAGTGACGGGCACACCACGCTGGCGCGGTTGCACTCGGAAATTGATTCACCGATTGCCCAGTTGATCCGCGATTTGGAGGCGAGGGGGATGTTGGATCGCACCTTGGTGATCATTGCGAGCGAATTCAGTCGGGATGCGCTGGTAGAAGGGCGACCGGGTTCGAAGGCGCCGGATCAGACGTCGTTCCCGGTCGAGCGCATCGAAGAAATGAAGCATTTCGGGCTGCATCGTCATTTCACAGGTGGGACGAGCGTGGTGATGTTTGGCGGTGGCTTGAAGAAGGGGTATGTTTACGGGCGCACGGCTGATGAGCGGCCGTTATTGGCGGTGGAAAATCCGGTCAGCATCAGTGATTTGCATGCCACCATCATGACGGCGATGGGCATCAGCCCGAAAACCGAGTTCACGGTGGAAGGTCGTCCGTTTTACGTCACCCAAGATGGTCATGGGCAGGCGGTGGCTGATGTTTTTGCGTGAGGAAATATTTTTGAGACACCCTATGAGAGACGATTATTTTCTGACTGGCGGGCGGGCGGCATTTCGTGGGGCGCTCGCTTTTTTTCAGCGGGCCGGCGTGTCGGCGATTCGCTGGGTGTCGGGCGGCGCCGCGTTGGTGGTGCTGACTGCGTCGGTGTCGGCGCAGGGGCCGGACTTTGCCCGTGATGTGCGGCCGATTTTGGCGACTCATTGTTTCAAATGTCACGGGCCCGATGACCGGGCGCGCAAGGGGGGGCTACGATTGGATGTGCGTGAGGGGGCGCTGGCGGCCGGCGATTCGGGAGTAGCGGCGGTGGTGCCGGGTCGGCCGGACGAAAGCGAGCTCGTGGCGCGGCTTTCGACCCATGACGCGGACGAAGTCATGCCGCCTCCCGCCGTAAAACACCCGCTGAGCGCGGATCAAAAAACCGTGCTGCGACAATGGGTGGAAGCGGGCGCCGTTTATCAAGATCACTGGGCGTTTATCGCGCCCCGCCAATCACCGCTGCCCGCAGTGACCCGGACCGAGTGGCCGCGAAATGAGATCGATCACTTTGTGCTCGCCCGTCTGGAGGCGGAGGGGCTGGCCCCTTCGCCCGAAGCCAACCGCGCCGCGCTGGTGCGCCGGGTGTCGCTCGACCTGACTGGCCTGCCACCCACCATTGAGGAGGCCGATGCCTTCATTCATGACACCGCGGCTGATGCTTATGAAAAGTTAGTCGACCGGCTGCTGGCTTCTCCGCGGTACGGCGAGCGCTGGGCCCGCCGTTGGCTGGATGTGGCGCGGTATGCCGACACCAACGGGTATGAAAAAGACCGGCCGCGATCGATGTGGCCATGGCGCGACTGGGTCATCAGGGCGCTGAACGACGACATGCCCTTTGACCAGTTCACGGTGGCTCAGCTGGCGGGTGATATGCTTCCGAATGGCCGGGAGGATGATTTGGTGGCGACCGGATTTCATCGTAATACCATGCTCAACGAGGAGGGAGGAATTGATCCTCTGGAATTTCGTTTTCGCGCCATGACCGACCGGGTGGGAACCACCGGCACGGCGTGGATGGGGCTCACGTTGAGCTGTGCGCAGTGCCATACGCACAAATATGACCCGTTGCAGCACACCGAGTATTTTCAGATCATGGCCTTTCTCAACAACGTGGAGGAGCCGAGCCACTATCTGGGCAGCCTGCTGCCGGTGGAGCAGCAGCGGGAGCGTGCGGCGGAAGTGGAAAAGTTGACGGCGGAGCTGCCGTTGCATTGGCCGCTGCCGGTGCCTGATCTCGAGTGGCAGCCGGTCGGTCCGGTGGCGGTGGTGACGGCGAGTGGTGAGGTGCCGTCGGTGCTGGCCGATCAGTCGGTGCTTTTTGCGTCGCCCGGTCCGGATCAGGAAACGGTCACGTTGACGATGGAGGTGCGGACGGCTGAGGTGAGCGCGCTTCGGTTGGAAGCGATGACGGATCCGTCGTTGCCGGGACAGGGACCGGGGCGCACGCCGCATGGCAATTTTGTCCTCAGTGAAGTCAGCGTGACGGCGCAGCCGCTGGACGGGTCGTCGGCTCCGGTGGCCGTGCCGATCACGGCGGCTGAAGCGAGTGCTTCCCAGGCGGGATTTCCCGTGACGCAGGCCGTGGATGGCCGGGCGGACACCGGCTGGGCGGTCCATGATTCCGATGCCACCCTGAACCAGACGAAGACGGCCGTGTTTCGCTTCGGGAGTCCGGTCATGCATTCGGGTGGATCCCGGTTGGTGGTGACGCTGCAGCAGGTTCAAGGCGGGCGGCACACGATGGGACGAGTGCGCCTGAGTGTTCCTCAGGCGTCGTCGGCGGCCGCAACAGTGGCGGCGGGCGACGAGTCGTCGCAGCGGCGTGAGGCGCTGGCCGCGGCCATGAGCCGCTGGCTGGCCGGCCTTGAACCGAAAGCATCCCGCTGGTCAGTCCCGAAGCCCGCGAGTCTCACCTCTAATGCGCCGAAGTTGGTGTGGCAGGAGGACGGTAGCATTTATGCTTCAGGGGATTTTACGAAGGAAGATCATTACGAGCTACGTTATGATAATATACCGGCGGGTGTGACGGCGGTGCGCCTGGAGGCTCTGCCGGACGCCAGGCTGCCGGAGCAGGGGCCGGGCATTGCCTATTATGAAGGCCCGCGGGGCGACTTTTTTGTGGGTCATTTCACCCTGAGTGGCGACGGCGATCCAGTGGCGGTCGGGCGCACTTCGGCGACGGCGGGGGACGCCGGGTTGATGATTGACGCGAATTTACAGTCTGGTTGGAATGGCAGCGGGCAGACTGGCCAGCGGCATGCGGCGGTTCTGGTGTTGGCTCAGCCGTGGTTGGGTGGTCCGATGGTGGTGCGATTTCAATCGGGCCGCCATTATTCTGCTTCACTCGGCCGGTTCCGGATTTCCTTCACCGACCGGCCGGGCGGGGCGGAGGCGCTGGCGGTTGATTCCGCGGTTGAGGAAATCCTGACTGTGCCGGCGGCGCAGCGAGCGGAGGAATCCACGCAAAAATTGCAGCGTGCGTTCCTGATGGCGGCTCCGGAGGTAGCGTCGCAGGTGCAGCGCATTCGCGAGCTGCAGCGGCCGCCGCCACGCGCACATTGCCGCGCACGGCGAGCCACATGCCCATGTAGCCCGTGATCGCGGAGAAGACCGCGCCCACGAGGAAGAAGATCGAGCGGCCGATGCGCTCGTTCATCGTCTCCGCAGGGAGCAGGAAGAGGACG
>JALRGB010000090.1 GCA_023253575.1 Verrucomicrobiales bacterium | reverse complement strand
GAACCCAGACACGTTCAGGACCCCCGAACCGCTCGGCCCGGCGATGAGATGGAAGGCGGCTCCCGATCCTGCGGCACCGGTGGCCGCTACAACCCCCAGACCGATTCGTGGCGGCCGTTGCCAGAAAACGGAGCGCCAGCTTCCTCTCGGGGACTGAGTGCCGTCTGGACCGGATCAGAAATGCTCGCTTGGGGCGGGTCCCACCTCAACCAAGGCGATACGCTCAATATCGGACAGCAGACGGGCGCCAGCTACAGCCCTGACACGAACATGTGGCAGTCGACCGCGTTGGAGAACTCCCCGGCGGGCCGTCTGTATCATGCCGCCGTCTGGACTGGATCAGAAATGCTCGTCTGGGGAGGCGGCGATCAACGCCACGGTCACTTCGCCACTGGCGGTCGCTATGACCCCGTCCGCCGCCAATGGACGACCACGGCCAGTGCCGGGGCCCCCTCCGGCCGCAGCCTGATGACCGCCATCTGGACCGGTGAGGGAATGCTGCTCTACGGCGGCTCTACCGGCGGAGAATCGGCCTTTAACGAAACGTATTATTACCGCACTACCCGGACCGCGCCGACACCACCACCCGCGAGCAACTGAGCAGGCAGTCAAAGTGGGCCTCCGCAGGCCCCTCCTGAACCCTCTGAGGCTTACGGCGGGCCACTCCAGGGATGTGGTGGTGGTCGATTCCGCGGCGACGGAACAAAAAATGACGCAGGCCTCGATGAATGCGTTAATCCGGCGGTTGCGGGATAGGGAAAGCCATGGAAGCATGTAAGCGTCCGCAAAACGCAAATGCCTGGGTGGCGAAATTGGCAGACGCGCCAGACTTAGGATCTGGTTCCGTAAGGAGTGCAGGTTCGACCCCTGTCCCAGGTACTTTTTTGAATTTCTACAGAAGCCCCGTCAGCCGTTTTCAGGGCTGGGTCGATGTGCTCGGCTCGGGTTTCGGCATCGTTCATGGGTGGCGGCGGGGAGGGGACTTTATTGACCTCACTAACAATAGGGTCAGTTGTGTCAGCGTCGCCAACAAAGTCCTCATACGGGTCTTGTCCCCTTGCAGTCTGGAAACTCGGAGCAGCCCCAGAAGTTTCCCTTCGCTGATTTCCGCTGCCGCATGGGCTTGCTGCACACTGGGCATTCTGGCCCGGGCGGCTGGTCCTTGCCCCGCGCTTCGAGTCGCTTGGCCATGAGCCGTTCGCTGAAGCCGCCGGTTTCTTCAAAGGCTTTGCCCTGGGCTTCGATCTGGCTTTTGAGCATGTTCAGGGCGCGTCCGATGATGATCAGCATCGCATTCGCCACCATCACGGCGTCATCGGCATCCAGCCAGCGGGCATACTTCTTCCGCTGCTCCAGAGCGTGTCTGGCTGACTGATGCACCATGTCGTCATTGAAAGGGGCGGCATCTAGGGAGATGGCATTCACGGCTTTGGCTTCCGGGGAATGCACCGACCAAGGGAGCTGCTGCCGGTCCAGGATGAAGATTTCGTAATCCCCGCGCAGCTCGCTCAGGCTGGCGCGGGCCACGTCGGTGAGCTTCATTTCGGTGTCCTTGGAGGTGGAAGAGCGCTCTGAGCCTTCAATGATGTTCTGGCGGCCACTCCGGGCCGCCTGAGTCATCTGGTCGTATTGGCGGCCTTTGGGATCGTAGAATTTAGTGCCCGTCTCGCGGTGGTCGAAGGTCAGAAAGCGGCGGCAAAAGCGCAGGGTTTCGAGCTGCACGACGGTGGCGAGCGTGAAGGTGTGCAGTTTGCGGAAACCACCGTGTTTGTCGAACAACTCAGGCATAGGAGTGGTGAGGGGGAGGGGGGACAATGTGGACCGGATTGACGCCGTTGAGCGGTCAAGGCCGTCAGCATGGTCAAAAACGTCAACAGTGTCAATCCGGTCATCTCACAGCTCCCCGGCAAAGGCCCGGTGCAGCAGCGACTTCTTCAACGCCTCCAGCGCGGCGGGGCTTTCGGGGGCGTGGGGACCGGATTGACCGGAATGACCGGAATGACCCCGTTGTCGCGGGGCGACGGCATTCAGCCGCGTCGCCCAGCAACGGGGTCAGCTAGGTCAGCGCCGTCAATCAAGTCACCTCAGTGGTGCACTCCTTGTCAGACACCCACTTTTTTCGCGCGCAGTCATGAGTGGGTGTCTGAGATTGTGAGTGAGCCGCCTGCGCAGTGGTTGTGTGTCCCGGTCGGGAGAGAAACTGGGGATCTGGCATCAGAGGGGGGTTACGGGAGTCGGCGTCGCGCGGCCAGATCGTAGCGCTGGCCTTTTTCCAAGAAGAAATAGTGGGGTTCCCGGTCTTTCCAGAGGCGGGAGTCGTAGAGGGCGACCTTGGATTTTCCCATGACGGTGGCCACCCCGCCACTGACGATGAGGGCGGTGCTTTCGTCGATGGCGATGCCGAGAAGTTGGGGATGCCGTTGGATGACGGGGATCATGTCGTCGAGGCGTTGGCGGACGATGGCGTGTTGGTCGATGGCGGTCTCGGGCAGGAATCCGAATCCTTCTTCGTGACCGGGGGCCATCATGATGTGATTTCCTTCGGTGGCGCCGCGGACCAAGTACGACCCTTGCACGGTGGCTCCGGCGGAGGAACCGCCCATCACGCCGCCGCGGTGGTAGACGGCGTGGAAGGCGTCGGCGGTTTTGGTTTGGAGGTAGGCGTCCATGGTCCGCCATTGGCGTCCTCCGGAAAACCAGACGGCGGTGGCTGTCTGCAGAGGAGCGATGAAGGCATCGGAATTGGCGATTTTGGGATCGCGGGTATGCAGTAAGGTCACCGTGCCAAACGCCTGAGGGCGCAGGTAGTCGGGGACTGTCTGCAGCTCGGCGGCGGGTTCGTCTTCGAGCGAAGTGGGCACATAGACCAAGTGGCCGTTTTTGCCGCCGCCGAGTTCGATGAAGCGGTCGATGACATCGCTGGTCAGCGCACCTCCACCGTGGATGATGAGATGGCCTTTGGGAGTGGTGGGGCCGGCGGACGAGGGCTGGGCCAAGGCCAGAATCGAGGCGAGGCTCAGGAACAAACGGGCGTTCATTCGGGCAACGAGCGGACGAAAAGGTTGGCCCACTCGACGGGGCCGTCCGGAATGAGTGAAACCGGTCCACTGGTGGCG
>JALRGB010000034.1 GCA_023253575.1 Verrucomicrobiales bacterium | reverse complement strand
ATCCAGCCGCCGCGGCAGTTTGGAAAGCACGCTTTGGGCGCGTGGTCCCATGTAGACTTCGAGATCGAACGATTTTTCCTGACCGGGGGTGAGTGAGAGATCGGGCAGTCCGATGGCGGCGTAGACGGCGAAGGTTGAGTGGGGCGAGCCATTTTCTTTGGTGAGCACCATGGCTTTGCGTTGGGCCCAGATTTTGCCGGCGGGCAGGTCTTTTTCTGAGGCTGTATGTGAGATCAGGGTGGTGTAGTACTGGCTATGCACACCGCCCCAGAGCATTTGGGTGAACGATTTTTCAAACGTGGTGGCGGCTGGGCGGAAGTGCATACCGAGGAAGTTGGATCCTCCAAACCACGACGCTTTTTCCTGAGCGGCTTGGCCGTCGGCGTTCCAGCAGATTGAGACGGGTTCTTCGGTTGTCTGGAGCGGGGTGGCGGTACCGGCGTAGAGTGACCAAGTGCCGGCGTGGCTGGTGGATCCGGCGTTTTTAAAGCTCAGGTCCAATTTCCAGAGAAACCCTTTGCCTTCTCCCTCCATGATGGGCGTCCATTGTTTGCGAATGGTCAGGCCTTCTGGGGTGGTGCGTTCGTAGATGACGGGTGTCTGGCCGACTGGGGATTTTAGATCGTAGGCGTCGGTTTCGATGATGCCGGCCATCGGGGAGAGTGCTCCCACGGCGGCGGTCGTTTCCGTGTTGAGGATGGTGGGGCCGACGCCGGAGAACCGTTTGGGTGGCAGGGTGATTGACTTGATACCGCCGCCGATATTGGAGAAAACGTATTCGATGCCATCATCGGAGATGGGCATGGTTTTTTCGTCCGCGGGCGGGGCGGTGGCGACCACCGGGGCGGGCGTGGCGGCGGCGGCGGCGGCTGGTGTGCCTGCGGCGGCTTGCACTATCTCAGGCCCGGTTGTGATCCGGGGTTGCGGTTTGGGCAATGTCCAGAACCAGGCGATGAGGCCGGCGGTGCAGAGGGTGACGACAATCCAGGCAGTACGGTCCATGTGGAAAAATGAGGATGGAAATGAGGGTGGATCAAAAAAACGGGGGCGGGGAGGTGCGACGCGGAGTCAGTCAGATCAAGAACGATGTGTGGAAAAGCAAATCAGGGAGAAACAAGTGAGAGTGCGGAGGTTCTGCCCTTAGAGTGGATTTTTTAACCTCCGTTGGGGAAGGAATCAGTGGCTATCGGAAGGCGAGTGAGCTGGCCGCGGGCAGGAGCAGTCGGTCCGGGCTGAGAAACAATCTGGCACAGGATCATAGCCCTGCCCTCCCCACGGGTGGCAGCGGGTCAGGCGTTTTATTCCCAACCACACTCCGCGCATACTGCCGTGGGATTTTACCGCGTCGAGGCAATACTGTGAACAGGTCGGGGTGAAACGACATCCGGCGCCGGGGCCGGCTAGCCAGTGGAATGGCGGTGACAGCACTACCTGATAAAACCGCAGTACTCCGATGAGAAGTGACTTCATGGCACGGCGGGAGGCTGGAGTGGGATGGTGCGTCCCGGTGTGTCCACGGTTGGAGTTGCCATGTTGGCGGTCGCGCTGCGGACTGTCCGGGGCGGACACAGTCCAACCTTCCGGGCTAGGCGTTGCCATTCGGCGCGCAGGGAAGCAAAATCAGCGCCGGTGGAGGCGCGGCGGGCGATGGTGACAAAGGCGGGACGAGCGGCTTCTCGCTCTATCGTCGGCAGTGCCTCACGGATGATCTCGCGCAGGCAACGCTTTAAACGATTGCGGACCGGAGCGCATCCAATGGCCTTCGGCACAATGACTCCGGCCATCAATTTGACCGACTTCGGCTGATTGAACGACTCAGGCTGATCTAAAAATCCGATGGCCAACAATTTTCCGCCCACCGAGGAGCCGCGGAGACGAACGGCCTCGAACTCACGACGGCGCGTCATCCGCACTGGACGGGGCAAGCTCATCGCCAGAGGTGAGGCAGCGGGCAGTGGGCCGCACGACCTGATGCCAGGAACGGCGGACTAACGGCCGTGCTGGGTCGTGTGGCGTGAATAGTGAACCTCAACACCTTTAGGAATGAGGCGTTCACGGCCTTTTTGGCGACGACGGCGCAGGATTTCCCGCCCTCCTTTCGTCTTCATGCGGGCGCGGAACCCAAACTGGCGTTTGCGGGTGCGTTTCGAAGGTTGATAAGTGCGTTTAGGCATGGAAGTCAGGCGGTCAGGGCTGGTTCAGAGACGGCTCAGGCAGGAGCTGGGCCGGATAAAAGGAGTGGGAAGCTTACGAGGCACCGGCACTTTGTCAAACGCATGCGCACTATCCCTCGTGGATCGAACGATTCACGGCCTCGGCGGGCTGCTCTGACCTGAGATTACAGAGGGTTACCGCGGCGACAACTTGCTCCGCAGGCAATCTTCGACTACAGCCTGCGCGCATGTGGAAAGGACGATTTCAGAAAGAAACGAGTGATCTTGTGAAGCGCTACGGCGAGTCAGTCTCATTTGACTGGAGGCTGTATGCGCAGGACATCCGCGGCTCGATGGCTCAAGCGGACGGGTTGTTGCGGGCTGGGATTCTGACGACGGCGGAGTGCCGTCAGATTAAGTCTGGGCTGAGGGAGATTGAGAAAGAAATCCAGGATGGTCGGTTCACTTGGAAATTCAGTCTTGAGGATGTGCACATGAATATTGAGTCGGCGTTGACTGAGAGGATTGGGGCGGCGGGGGCGAAGCTGCACACGGCGCGGAGCCGTAACGATCAAGTGGCGACGGATGCCCGGCTTTATTGTCGGGATGAGGGGGTGGTCATGAGTAGTCTGATGCGTGACCTGCAGCGCGCGTTGGTGCGTTCGGCGGCGGCTCATGCGGAGGTGATATTGCCTGGCTACACGCATCTTCAGCGCGGCCAGCCAGTGCTTTTCGCGCATCATTTGCTGGCTTATGTGGAAATGTTGGATCGCGATGCCGGGCGTTTGGATGATGCGATGCGGCGACTGAATGTTTCGCCGCTTGGCAGCGGGGCGTTGGCGGGATCGACGATTGTGCTTGATCGTGAATTTGTGGCGACGCAGCTGGGTTTTGATGGGGTGACGCGCAACAGCATGGATGCCGTCAGTGATCGTGATTTCATGGCGGAGCTGCTTTTTGTCATCGCCTTGTGTGGCGTGCATTTGTCGCGCCTTGCCGAAGACATCATTCTCTGGGCCAGCGCAGAATTTGCGTTCATCACGCTGGATGATGCGCACACGACCGGTAGCAGC
>JALRGB010000004.1 GCA_023253575.1 Verrucomicrobiales bacterium | reverse complement strand
AACCTCATGGAATACCTCGCCGGATGGGACCCCACCCATGCGGACGCCACCGCGTTCAACTTAAGCCTCGTTCCTTGGGCCGGCGGACTGGAACTCCGCTGGTCATCCGTTCGCGCGCTCACCGACGTGCAGTTCGGCCTTGAGGAGAGCACCGCGCTGGGCCCGTGGTACAATTCCCCTGTTATCAGTGCGGAAAAACGCGCGTGGCTGCCGGACGGTACGATCCAATACCGTTATCCCATCAGTGTCGATCCCGCGGTCCGCACCCGCTTCTTCCGCATCCGACCAGCCTTGCTCCAGTGACTCGTTACTTTTTTGGGTCGGGGCTTTAGCGGTCGTGGGAGGCATCACTGAGTTGGGGAGGTCGCTTGGCCGCAGCTGGGATAAATCCGGATGCAGGCTAGCGAAGTAGGCGCATGGTTTTAGCCATGAAATTCTGCTGGCTGCTTCTGGTGTGCTTGTGGTGTCAGGCGGCCACGGCTGCCTGTCCCAATGTGATTATTGTGTTGGCCGATGATCTGGGGTACGGCGATCTCGGTTGTTATGGATCGCCGGTGATTGCCACGCCGTATTTAGACCAGATGGCGGCGGAGGGGGTACGATTTACTGATTTTTATGCGGCGGCTGAGGTGTGCACTCCCAGTCGGGCTGCTTTGCTGACCGGTCGTTATGCGATTCGGAGTGGGATGTGCGGCGGGAGCCGGGTGTTGTTTCCGGAATCGAAGGGTGGGCTGCCGGCGGCGGAGATCACAGTAGCGGAAGTGTTGCGGGCGCAGGGGTATGCGACGGCGCACATTGGCAAGTGGCATTTGGGCACGCAGGAGGGATCGCGGCCGCTGGATCAGGGATTTGGTACCAGCTATGGACTCCCATATTCCAACGACATGGAGGCTCGTTCAGATTTGCCGAAGGGGGCGACGGGGTCGGCGACACCGCCTGCGGATGGATGGAATGTGCCCTTGATCCACGACGGAAAAGTGATCGAGCGGCCGGTCGACCAGTCCACATTGACCCGGCGTTACACTGAGCGGGCGGTGGATTTCATTGCCGCGCACAAGGAAAAGCCATTTTTTCTGTTTATGGCTCATACGTTTCCGCATGTGCCGATGTTTGCTTCAGTCGACTTCAAAGGGAAGAGCCGGGCTGGCATTTACGGGGATTCGGTGGCCGAGCTGGACTGGAGTGTGGGGCAGCTGATGGCGGCGTTGCGACGCGAGGGGGTGGCGGAAAACACCTTGGTTTTTTTCACGAGTGACAATGGCCCGTGGTTGGTGATGGGCGATCAGGGGGGAGTGCTGGATTGTTGAGGGGCGGCAAAGGAGGCACGTGGGAGGGCGGTTTGCGGGTGCCGGGGTTGGCGTGGATGCCGGGGCGAATCCGGCCGGGGGTTTCCCGGGAGCTGGCACACGCCATGGATTTGTTTCCGACGGTACTGGCCCTTGCGGGAGCAGCCTTGCCCGAGGGCATGGTGATGGACGGTCTTGATTTGGGTCCTGTTCTTTTTGATCGATCGGTGCTGCCGCCCCGGCCGTTTTTCTATTATCGTGGAGATGAGTTGTTTGCCTGCCGCTGGGGCGAGTGGAAGGCGCATTTTCAGACTCAACCTGGGTATGCGCAGGCCGGGCTAGAGCGGCATGACCCGCCCGTACTCTTTCATCTGGGGCGCGATCCGTCGGAAAAACGTGACGTGGCCGCCGCCCATCCGGAAGTAGTGGCTCAGTTGCGTGGGCTGGTCGAGACGCACCGGAACGGTGTGGTACCCGTACCAACGAATCTGCGGTGAAGTGTGTGTGGGTTGGGGTATCCGGTCACGAGGGGGCTCCGCTCTGGCGGGCCGGACAGGATGTGGCCGGCTGGAAGGGTGGTGATAGAACGAGTTTCGGGCGGGAATTTTTTTCGAAATCAGCATTTTTCGGTTGCGTAAGCGGTTCTTTACTGATATTCATTTCGAACACCGCAGTTAATGCGAATAAAGAATTTGGACGCAGTGGCGGCGTAAGTCGTACACGGTCCATAGCCCCGTTGTCGGACTGGGAGGGCCGGCAGCGGGGTGCTTTTTTTAATGATACTTACATGATCCGCGGATTATGCTGCGCGCTAACCGTGTCCTGTTCAATTGTGACAGTGACTGTTCATTTGTTGAAATCTTTTCGCGATGGGTTGGCGTCTTTTGTCCGGTGGTTTGGTAGCGGACGAGCTATACGAGCTGTACGAGCTTTCATTTTCGGCGTTGGGGGGATGTTTTGTTTGGGCCTTTCGGCGGTCTGGTCGCAGATGGTGCCTAAGATTATTGGGGGGCAGGAAGCGGCGGTTGGAAAGTATCCATGGATGGTGTCACTGGTCCATCGGGGAACGGTGGCCAACGATCG
>JALRGB010000767.1 GCA_023253575.1 Verrucomicrobiales bacterium | reverse complement strand
GTCACCGCAGAGGCCTGCTGCGTGGAAAAAACGCCAAAGCTCAGGGCCAGACCGGCCAGAACAGGACGAACGCCGGCCATAAAGGAGGTGGCTCCGGTCAATGTGTGGGGAGTAAGAGAAGGTGTCATAACAATAAAGGATGTGAAGTGAAGTGGTGTGGTGTGGTGTGGTTTTTTGCGTCTAATGCGTGTGCTGCGTCTCAAGAATACGATAATTATTATAAAACGCAACACAAATAATACGAATTTTATCATTTCTATTGTTTTTTGGATCGCGTTTCGCGTTTTCCCCTCATTCTTGCGACACCTCACGGCCAGTCCCTGCCCCCTTCAACCAAACCATTCCCTCCGTCATTTTATCGTTTTATATCATTTATTATTAATGACTTACATTTATAAAAATTTGGCTGCCACGACGTAGCACTTGCGATTCGCGGGATCTGAAGGCCCCAAAAGGCCTTTCCCGCCTTCCCCTCCTCCACTGTGGACTGAGAGCGATCGCTACGGCTCCGACTCCGCCGCGACGGCGAGGCCACGGAAAAGCGAGTTTTGGTCGCCGGATTAGCGCCCGGGCTTGGGCGCAGCCAATAGAGCCAGTGCCTGACGCGCCCGTTCCTCCATATCCATAGTGGCTCGCGTTCGACGCTGCCGCGGCGGCAATGCCGCGATCAGTTCCAACACGTGCTCGTAGGCTTGTTTTGCTGCTGTACCACGCCCCGCTTGAGCGAGCACATCACCGCGTCGCAGAACCCATGATTCCTGACGGGCCGCCGCGGATGCCACCCGATCTAACCGGGCGAGAGCTTGATCGACCCGCCCCGCCTTGATCTCCAGATCAACAGCAGCGAGGACCAGCGTCACCACCCCGGCCCCGAGGCGGGCGAGACCGTCATCCAAGCCCTGGAGCGCCTCCTCGTACCGGGGTGGCTGGATGGCGGCAAGCGCATTGGCTCGATCGATAAACCATTCTGGTTCAGGTTTTTGCGCCACCTTTAGCACGACGTTAAAGTCATCGACGGCATCGGCAAAGGCTTTTAAGTGCACTCGGACGGCGGCGCGAGCGAGACGCGCCTCCACATGAGTCGGCTCATGCTGCAAAAATTTGTCGAGATAAACACCAGCCGACGCGTCGTTTCCTTGAGCCAGTTGAAGCTGCCCCCTCGCCAGCTGAAGGGCGGCGGGATCAGCCTTGCGAGTTTCCGCTTCGACATAATCTGCCTCGGCGGCCGCAAACTCCTCATGCTGCTGATGGAGTTGCCCGCGGCGCAAGTAGAGAGCCGCGTCGTCAGGATGTTTGGATATTTCACGCGTCAGCGCTTCGATACGTTCGTGCATATCTCCATGAGCGTGCAGAGGAACGGCCATGATCCAGCACCACCCGACGCCCTGCATGATCCGTCGTTTCATCGTGGCAGGGTAACCGCGACCGCGGTGTTGGAATACGCTGACGAGCCGGCCGCATTTGTTGAGCGCAGTCGGTAACTATACGCGGTGCTCGGTGAAAGCCCTGTCGAAGAGAAACTGACCACACCGGCCTGGGTCCGGGCCATTTGCGACCATGCGCCACTGCCACGACGGCGCTCAATGAGGAAACCCGTCTCGTTGGTCGAAGCATCGGTCCACGTCAGGTTGATACGGGTGCTGGAAACAGCTGTCGCCACCAGACCGGTCGGGGCAGCCGGCAGAACCAGCGGGGCATTGGGAGTGGCCGAAACCTGATTTGAATAAGGACTCTGTCCGGCGGCATTGACAGCCCTGACCCGATAAAAATATCGAGTACCATTCGCCACCGTCCCATCAACAAACGTCGTGGCCGCCACTTGAGCGGCGACGACCGTGGTCGAACCAGTCGCCGTCCGTGAGCGGTAAACCGTATAGCTGGCCGCAGTGGCACTCCCCTGCCAGGACAATGCCACCTGCGCATTGCCCCCCACCGCGGTCAACAGCGACGGAGCCACCGGAATAGTCAGGGGCGCCACCGGAGTGGCTGAAACCACCGTTGAAAATCCGCTTTCTCCACCAGCATTGTCAGCCGTAACCTTATAAAAATAAGCAGTCCCGTTACTGACCGCGGTGTCGGTGTACCCTGTGACGGTCAATCCTTGTGCCACCGCTAGGAACTGTCCATCGGCAGTGGTCGCACGATAAAGTCTATAAGCCTCCGCGGTGGGGGCAGCCTGCCAAGCCAATACTACCGATCCATTGCCCGCCGTAGCCGTCACGCCAGAGGGCGCCGCAGGCACCGGAATCTGCACGAGAATGGTGACCGGAGCTGAACTCACCGTATCGCCCAATGTGTCCGTCGCCGCAGCCGTCAAAACATGAGTCCCAGCGGTCGCATCGCTCCATGTCACTTCAAACGGAGCCACCGAATCGCTGCCAATGACAGCATCACCCGCGTAAAAATCAACCTGTACAATCCCCCCGTCCCCATCCACAGCCGTAGCCGACACCACAATCGGGGACAGCGCCGCAAAAACAGCACCCTCCACCGGATAGGTCAGCTCCACCGACGGCGGCTGATTAGGCACTGACTTGGTCAACGTGAAATAATCACGAACCACCCCCGTCTCACGCAGAAAACGCGCGTCTAATCGCGGCCCGTTGATATCAATCACCAACGAACCCAGCTCACTGAAGGAAGCATACATCGCCGGATGATTGAGTGCACCCCCACTCACCTGCCCCGAACTGCCAGCCGTCACATACACCGCCCCCTGCTGCGCCGCATTCCCGCCCGGCTTTTCATAAATACCGTCGCCGTCCGCACGACCATTGCCTCCGTCAATTTTCATCGGCGCAGCCAAAGTGGCAGACAGTCCATAATGCCCGTTCAGCAGATAAGAACGCTCATAACTGTGACTGTGACCAGCAAGTACCAAATCGACCCCACCAGCCTCCAGCAAAGGCAGAAAATTCTCCCTCATTTGTATCAGTTGTGGTTCTACATCAGAATCATGCGACCCCTTTGTGTACGGAGGGTGATGCCAAAAAGCAATGATCCAGTCCTGACTTGTGGCCTCCAAGTCCTGCCGCAGCCACTCCGCCATCACACCTGTGGTCAGTCGACTCGTAGTCATGGAATCCAGACAAATAAAATGAATATTCGCATGGTCAAAAGAATAGTATTTCTCCGTACCTGAGGCCACTCCGCCCGCTTCCGCGTTGGCAGGAAGGGAAAAAATGTCCAAATAGGGAAACGTGGCCGTAGTGCTGGTCGACTGACCAGAATCGTGATTTCCGATGGTAGACCAGAGCGCGGTGCGGCGCAGGAAATCTGGATACATATTAAACACAGCCGATTGATATTCAATGTCCGTACCGCTATTGTAAGCATTGTCCCCGAGCATCAGCCAGACATCTGTCCGGTCGCTTCCAGGAAAGGCGGTGTACGCATCGCGAACCGCCGCCGCACCCGCATTCCCGGTGCCAGAATCGCCGAGGACCCAGATACGCGTAGGCTGTATCGTACCTACCACCGGCGCCGTCGTGAATGAGCCGTCTGGCCCGCCGGAAAATACCGAGGAGGCATCACCGACTTGATACGCGTAGCTCGTGCCAGACTGCAGCCCGGAAAGGAAGACAGCATGGTCGGTCGCGACCGCTGATTCGAGCACTTCACCGCCCAGCCCCCCTCCGGATGGTGCATACACAACACGACCAAGGGTGGGCAAATCAGTGCGCCAACGGACCACCACACTGCTGGGAGTCGCCATCTGCAAATACGGACCCCGCGTCACACTGGCCATGTTGACGCCCGTAAGCTCCAAATTAAAACTCACATCGCTGCTGGTGACATTGGCCTGATGCACTTCCACCGCCAAAGTGTTCAGGCCCGCCACCAAGAGACTGGCCGCATGCACGGTCTCGTAAAATGTCGCCTCGGACGGGACCCCAAGGGCCGTACTCGCCAGCGTCGTATAGCCAATCGGACCGGCAGGCATGTTGTCGCGCCGGATTTCCACGCCGTTTAAAAACACCACGGCTCCATCATCTCGCAATAATTTGATCGTCAATGCATCGTAAACGGATGGATCCGCCACCACAAAAGTCGTTCGAAAATAAGTCGTTACCAGCCGGTTGGTGGGCACACCACCAAAACTCACCACCGTCACTTCATCACCGTCACCATAACCCAGCTCGGCCGCCCCCTGCCCCCAGCCCGAACCACTGAAACCCGCCTCCTTCCATCCGCTTCCCTGATCAGTGCCATCATCAAGAAACCACCATGCCGATCCTGCCGGAATCAAGACGTCATTGGCCAACGCCAATCGAGCCCCCCACAATATCCACATCAAAGCCGCCACACCAAAACCCAGAAGTTTTTTCATGTTAAAATGGAGTGAATGCCAGAACAACCGCGCGAAAAAATCACAAAAATCAGCCGCTCCAAGGATTGTATAAGCCATCACCTTGTTTCCAAACAGGAAAAAACCTCTTTCTCGCAGGAAGATCCCACTCTCCCCACCATGACTGCGACGCCACCGGGGGCTTCCGGTCCAG
>JALRGB010000709.1 GCA_023253575.1 Verrucomicrobiales bacterium | reverse complement strand
CGTTTCCAGAAGGATCCGCTTGCTGGGATTGATGGCCGTTAGTTCCTCGAACGCAGGGAGATTTTTGTAATTGGCGGGGTCGCGACCGTTGATTTTGTGCAAGGCCGTCATCTGGGGGCCCCGTTGGCCAGCACGGATTTCCCCCTCGAGGAAAACACCATCGCGCAGGCCGCCGTTGCGCACCATCTCAGGCGTCACAAAAATATCCTGCGGATGAGGAATGTAATTGCGGGACTTTTGCCGCAAATAGCCAAAGCCCTTGGCCGAGATTTCGAGGAGCCCGCTGCCCGGTTCCGCGGGGCCAGTGGGAACAAAAGACTCGCCACGGTCGCCACGGTCGCCGCGGTCATCTTGACCGCGTGGGGGACGTGGCGGGTAATCGCCGCGTGCGGGACGCTGGTGACTGGGATTTCCACCCTGACGCGGTCCGCCTCCGCCATGCGGCGGGCCTCCGTGAGGTGGGGGCGGGCCTTCTCCTTGGCGGTCTTTCCAACGGTCGCGGCCGCGACGGCGGCGTTTGCGCGGGTTTTTGTCAAAGCGCGGGTCGCCGGATGGCCCCTGGGTAGGAGCTCCGTGAGGGGGCCGGGGCGGGCGCTGGTGCTGCTGGGCATGGCGCGGATGAGCCGGGCCGGAGTCTGGATGACGCGGGGCCTGTTCGGAGTTGCCCTGGTAGGGGCTGTCCTCCCCTGTGCGCGGGGGGCGTGAATAAGACGAAGATGGATCGGGGTTCCCCCCAGAGACCGCGTCCTCCCGGGGGCGCGCCGGAGTAGGACGCGGGGCGGTCATGCCCGTGTCTCCCGGGGCCGGCGGACGAGAGTCTGTCGACGACGGACGGGTCGCGGCCGGTGCGGCCGGTGCGGCCGGTGCGGTCCGTGGCTCGGGTGCCATTGCCGACACGGGTGCGGGTGCGGTCCGTGGCGCCGCGGCCGCTGGCGCTGCGGGTGCTGCTGGCGTTGGGGCTGGACTGCTGGATTCCACGGCGGCCGACTTGCGGGCGATCTTGCGCGCGGCTTTTTTGGCTGGAGGGGCTTCGTTGGTGACGGGGGTGGCGGTGGCGGCCACGGCTGGGGCTGCCGCTTTGCGGGCGGACTTTTTCGGGGAGGCAGGCGTGGGTGGCGCTGGTGGTGGGGCGGCGCTCTCTGCGACCACCTGAGGGGCGCGCGTGGTGGCGGTTTTGGTGGCGCTCGTCTTTTTAGCCGCCGCTTTTTTGGCCGCACGTTTTTTGGGTGCCGTGGCGTCGGTGGACTCGAATGAATCGCTCATGAGGATGGGGTGAGGGAGGAAAGAAGGATGATGGTGGAAGATCCAGCCAATTGGGCTGGGAGTGAAAAGTGAATGGGCTGCCGTTGGGAGCTTAAGGCCTTCGAGGATGGGTGAGACCGGGACCTAAACGGCGAGCTGGTCCATGAGTTCGTCAGGAATGTCAAAGTTTGAATGGACGTTTTGAACATCGTCGAGGTCATCCAGTGCTTCGTAAAGGCGAATGACCTGCTGTGCGGTGGCCAAATCAACGACGGGAATGGTGGTCAGAGGGATAAAAATGAGTTTTTGCGAAGCGGGAGTCAGATGACGGCCCTTCAGGATGTCACCCACGGCAAAAAGCTGGTCGGGCGCGGTCAGGATGACATGGTCTTCTCCGTCATGTGAAATATCATCCGCCCCTGCTTCCAAGGCGGCCTCAAGCACGGTTTCTTCTTCCGCCGAGGCCAGTGGGAGCCGGATTTCGCCTTTGCGGGAGAAAAGATGAGTCACGCTGCCGGGAGTGCCCAGACTGCCATGGTTGCGGGTGAAAACGCTGCGCAGATCAGCGGAGGTGCGGTTCTTATTGTCGGTGACGCATTCCACCATCATGGCGACTCCTCCGGGTGCATACCCTTCATAGGTAATCTCGGAGGGGGCTTCCCCTCCCAGTTCCCCTGTGCCCTTTTTGATGGCGCGTTCAATGGTGTCATTCGGCATGTTCTGCGCCCGCGCCGCATCCATGGCGGTGCGCAAGCGCGCGTTGAGCCGCGGGTCGCCCCCACCAGCTTTGGCGGCCATGATGATTTCGCGCGACAACTTGGAAAATACCCTGCCGCGTTTGACGTCAACGACGCCCTTGATGTGCTTAACTTTGGACCATTTACTGTGGCCGGCCATGGTTTATCGGGGCTGGGGGGATGCGGGCACGGGAGTTGGTGATGGCACGCTGGAAGGAGATTCGCGCCGCGGGAAAAAACTAAAAATGAATGAATCCGCCGTGATCAAAACGGTGGGAAGTGTGGCCTCAGCCAGTCTTTTGGCATTGGTGCCACCGGGAGTACAACCCGGTCCCGGCTTATCCACACGGATGGTCGGGGGTTTTCGTCGACAGATCAGACCGAGCGGCTACGGCGTTACAGTGCGTTTGGCCGGGGCGGCTGGCTGATCAAGCGTAAACGAGCCTGGGCACAAATCAGGCGTTCGCCAGTGTATGCCCCCGGGACCTCGCTTGGCAAGAGCTTTTCCCGGAAAAGAAAAAAAGTCGCCGTCCCCGGAGATGAGGACTGGAAAACCCTAGTGGGCCCGGTTCGATCGGCCGCTCGCTAGGGCAACCCTCATGGGGGACCGGCGCTTTTGGGATGTTCGCTTATCCTTGTTGCGGCGGTGAGCCCGCGCGTCGGCCGGAGGACGCGGCGGCGATAGTCGCTCGGGCTTTCGCCGGCGTATCGCGCGAAGCAGCGGTTGAACTGCGAAAG
>JALRGB010000705.1 GCA_023253575.1 Verrucomicrobiales bacterium | reverse complement strand
CCGTCAGGCCCACGGGCTAAAGCGCCCAAGGCACTCGGGCACTCGGGCCGATCGGGCGGCGCTGCGCGCGGTCAGACCCGGGCCAGTTCCTGCAGTAAGTGGCGGTTCAGTCGTTGCCCGGCTTCAAAATTGGCGATCGGGAAATTCTCGTTGGGGGCGTGGGCCTGGCAGTCGGGCAGGGCGAGGCCGAGCAGCAGGGTGTCGGCTCCGAGGATGTCTTTGAACGACTGGACGATCGGGATGCTACCTCCTTCGCGAATGAGGGCTGGTTCGCGGCCGTCAAAGGTGGTGCGCAGGGCAGCTTGGGCGGCTTGGCCATGGCGCGAGTGCGGGTCCATGGCGTACGGTTGGCCGCTATGGCCGCTGCGGACGGTCAGGGTGACGGTGGCTGGAGTGCGGGCCTGCAGCCAGGCCTCGATCTGCGGGAGTAGTACCGCCGGGTTTTGATCGGGGACGAGGCGGAAGGAGAATTTGGCAAACGCACGGCTTGGCAGCACAGTTTTCGATCCTTCGCCTTGGTACCCGCCACCGAGGCCGTTGACTTCGGCGGTCGGGCGCGCCCAGGTTCTTTCCACGGAACTGTACCCTGCTTCGCCAAAAAGCGCTGGGGAACCGGTGAGTTTCAAGATGGCTTGGTCGTTGAGTGGCAGGGTGGACCAGGCCTCGCGCTCCCATGAGGCGAGCGGCCGGACTTGATCGTAAAAGCCATCGATCATGATGCGTCCGTGCGCGTCATGGAGTTGGGCGATGAGACGGGCCAGTTCGGTGGCTGGATTAGCGACGGAACCGCCGAAGATACCCGAGTGCAGGTCGAGGGCGGGGCCGGTCAGTTCAACCTCACAGCAGGTGATGCCGCGCAGGCCGTACGTGAAAGTGGGCACACCGGCGGCGACCATGCCCGTATCGGAAATGGCCACCACATCACAGGCGAGGTCGTGGCGGTGAGCGGCCAAGAACGGACCGAGATTCGGGCTGCCAATTTCCTCTTCACCTTCAAAAAGCGCGATCAAATTGACCGGTAGGTCGCCGTCAGCGGCCATCGTTTGGCGCAGGCCATTGGCGTGGGCCATCAATTGCCCTTTGTTGTCCGTGGCCCCGCGGGCGAAAATGATGCCGTTCTCGATGCGCGGCTCGAATGGAGGCGTGAGCCAGAGGTCAAGAGGATCAGCGGGTTGCACGTCGTAGTGACCGTAGAGCAGTACGGTCGGGCGTCCCGGGCGGTGAGTGTTGCGGGCCACGACGATGGGGTGTCCCGGGGTCGGGTGGACGGTGGTGTTGAGACCGGAGTCGCGGAGAAATCCAGCCAGCCACTGGGCGCAGGCGCGGACGTCTTCGGCGTGGGCCGAATCAGTGGAGACACTGGGAAATCGCAGACAGGTGAGCAGGGAATCAAGCGGAGTCATGGCCATGAAAGAATGGAGGATGAGGGAGGCTGTTTTGTAAATGGCGGATCGATTATTCCTGAACCGGGCGCGGCGGGGGCGGCAGGCGTTCCGGCTGGGCTTTCGGCTGGGGGGCGTTACATTCTGACTGACCCGTGACCGCGTTGAAAGATCTGGAAATTTTGCCAAGCGAACCAGCCGAAGAAGAAGGCCATAAAAAACGCGTGGAGCAGAGTCATGGCGGCTACGGCGACCGCCCCGGCGGCCACCATGCCAATGGCGGCCACGACTTTGATACGTTTTGGTCCGAGTGCGGCCTGCATCATGTGGCCTCCGTCGAGAGGAAGAATCGGGAGCAAATTGACCAGTGACCAGAAGAGATTCACGACCCACAGCATGCCGGACAAGCTGGCCTGCACGGGGGTTTGCGGCGGGCGGAAATGGAAAAATATTTCGGAGGCGCCCCAGAGGAGTAACCCAAAAGCCGGGCCGGCGGCAGCAATGACAAACGACTGGCCGCGGTTGAATCGTCCGCCGTGAGGGACCGCCAACCCGCCGAAAGCCACCAGCATGATCTCAGGGCGCGCCCCGAATTTCCGTTGGAAAATCACATGTCCCAACTCGTGCCACAAGACCGACAGAAATACGACCGCCATCCAAATACCCATCATCCAGAGCGCTCCCGGCTTTGAGAGATTGTCGATCTGACCGCTGAGCAGCGCCGCTGTGAGCCAGAACATCCAATGAATGGAAACCGGGAATCCAAGAAGTGTGAAGCGAAGCATGGAATAAAGACGGGGACAGAAAAGTTGAACAAAAATGACCGGGGAGGAAGCGGCCGCGCATGGAGAATGTCAGCCGAGAAGGCCCGACCCTACACACACTGTGCCCACAACGCCTCCCACTTTTCGAAAGCAGTCTC
>JALRGB010000699.1 GCA_023253575.1 Verrucomicrobiales bacterium | reverse complement strand
GTCAATGGCCGTCTGCAACCCGCGACCTGGGAGGAAGCATACGCTCACATCGTCGAGAACCTGACCCGCATCAAAGCCGATCACGGCGGCCATGCTGTCGCCGGCATCTCATCCGCACGCTGCACCAACGAAGAGAATTATCTGATGCAGAAATTCATTCGGGTCGGGTTTGGCACCAACAACATTGATGCCTGCGCCCGTGTCTGCCACAGTCCGACCGCATGGGGTATGCAAAAAGCCTTCGGGACCGGCGCCGCCACCAACAGTGTGGAAGACTTGCAGTACACCAATTGCATCATGGTCATCGGAGCCAACCCGACGGAGGGGCATCCAGTCACCGGCTCGAAAATCAAGCAGCGCGCACTAAAAGGCGTTCCCCTCATCATCATTGACCCCCGGGAGATCGAGTTGGTGCCTTTCGCCACTCACCATTTGCAGCTGCGGCCAGGGACCAATGTCGCGTTGCTCGACATGCTAGCTTATTACATCTGGGAGGCCGGATTGACTGACAAAGAATTCATCACCAAACGGTGTGAAAACTGGTCAGAATTCGAAACTGGCCTGAAGTCGCTGGATCTGGATGCCCTCGAACGCATCCACGGCGTGCCCCGTGAAAAAGTGAAGGCGGCCGCCATCGAGTATGCGTCAGCTGAAAATGCCATGGCTTTCCACGGGCTGGGCGTCACCGAACACAGCCATGGCTCCAAAACGGTCATGACCATCGCCAATCTGGCCATGATGACCGGCAACATCGGACGCCCCGGCGTAGGGGTGAATCCATTGCGCGGCCAGAATAATGTGCAGGGAGCCGCCGACATGGGGTGCCAGCCGCATCAAGGCGCTGGCTATCTGCAGGTCAATGACCCGTCCAACCACCTGCTCTATGAGCAGTTTTACGGCGCGCACATAAGCAACGAGATCGGCCTGAAAATCCCGCAAATGTACGAGGCCGCACTGGCCGGCCACCTCAAGGCCATGTGGATTGTCGGCGAAGACGTCGTCCAAACCGACCCGAATACCGAACACGTCAAAGCCGCCATCTCCTCGCTCGAATTCCTCGTCGTTCAGGAATTGTTCATGACCCCGACCGCTGAGTACGCCGATGTCGTCCTGCCCGCCTCCTCGTTCTTGGAAAAAAGCGGCACCTTCACCAATGGCGAACGCCGGGTGCAGCGCGTCAATGCCGTCATTCCCCCGCTCGCCGGCACCAAACCCGACGGACAGATCCTCTGCGAAATCATGCAACGCATGGGCCTCTCCCAGCCCGACTACACCCCGGAAGGTGTGCTCGCCGAAATCGCCCGCATCGTCCCGTTCTTCAAAGGTGCCACCTGGGAGGGACTCACCGAACAAGGTACTCAGTGGCCGATTCAAGAAGGTGGCATCGGCACCGAAATCCTCCACATCGATGCCTTCAAACGGGGTCTCGGAAAATTCCACTTCTTCCCGTTCCAGGAATCAAAAGAGATCGAAAAACATCATCAGGAATTCCCCTTCATCCTGACCACCGGCCGGATCCTCGAACACTATAACTGCGGCACCATGACTCGCCGGACCGGAAATGCGCAGATCGTCACCGAAGACCTGCTCGCCATCCACCCGCAAGATGCCGCCATGAAAAATATCGAAGACCAAGATCAGGTCCGCATCTTCTCCGCACGCGGTGAGGTCCGCATGAAAGCACGCCTCTCCACCGAAGTGCAGCCGGGGATCCTCTATACCACTTTCCACTTCCCGGAAAACCTCGTCAACGTCGTCACCAGTAGCGAATGCGACGAAGATACCCTGTGCCCAGAATATAAAGTGGTGGCCGTCGACATCGAAAAAGTCCACTCCCCAGCCGCCACCACCACCACTCCCGCGCTCACCCACTGACCGCCCCGCCAGAAAGGTTCTTGAGCGAACCTAGGCCGCGTTTTTCAGAATCAGCTCCAAGCCGTCGCCGGCTTGGAAAAGCCACGTCGCGAAGCCACAACGGGGTATCGCAGACGAGCTTGGGTGCAACTCTGGATCTAGAGGACAAAACAAATCCCAAGCCATGAAGGGGCGCCCTGCCGCCCGCCGCCGCAGCGACCGCGACCGCGACCGCGCACCCGCGAAAAACCAAAGCCGAACCGAAGTCAGTCGCGGGCGCTCCGCACCTCAGGCCACCCGTTTAGAGAGCAGCCTCAAACAGTGCGGCAAACGCCCCATCAAATCCTGTCTCGTGAGGCGCCACGAGCTTTTTCTCTACCAGTCGCAAGTGAGGAAATGCTGCCAAGACGCGCTCTACCTGAGCGTCATTCTCGGCGGGTTCCAGACTGCAAGTGCTGTAGACCAATCGCCCGCCCGGAGCGAGGCGCGGGATAGTGGCCTTCAGAATGCTCCATTGCACTCCGGCCATTTCCGCCACGACATCGGGCGTGACCCGCCAGCGAACGTCCACCCGGCGGCGCATGACCCCGGTATTTGAGCACGGGACATCAAGAAGAATGCGATCAAATCGCACTCCATCATCCAGCACGTCCTCCGCGGTCCAGTCCACATTGCGGCACTCGGCGTTGGTGACCCCGAGACGAGTCAAGTTTTCAGAGAGCCGTTTGAGTCGACGCGAACTGGTATCAGTGGCGACCAAGGTCCCCTGATTCTCCATGAACTGGGCCAGCACCGCCGCCTTCCCGCCCGGAGCCGCACAGGCATCCAAAACCGTCTGCCCAGGCTGCGGCGCCAACAGAGCGCACGAAAACCAAGTCGACGGATCCTGCACATAACAGGTCCCAGCCTCAAGCTCGGCGCGCGGCACCGTGGCCGCCCGAAAAAATCCTGGCAAGGACTCCACCGGCGACAAACCAACCGGAATCTCCGTCCACGGCTTCAACTGATTCAGACGGACAAAAGTCTCGGCCGGCTGCCCCATCAGCTCGACAATTTTTAACATCCCTTCTTCTCCGAAAATCCAGCGCCAGCGCTCAATCAAGAAATCCGGCAGCGAGTGACGCTCATGCAAGGGAGCATCCTCCTCGATCGCGAGCAGATGGTCTTTTTCTTCGATGGCGCGCCGGAGAATCGCATTGACGAGGGGTTTTTCGTCATAGGAAAGATTGACCGATTCATCCACCGCCGCATGCGGAGCCATGCCCATTTTCAGCAGCTGAAACAATCCCAATCGCAGGATCCATCGCACCGGATCGGTCAGGCGACCACGCTGGTTTAATTCCCCCAGCCAGATGTCCAACATCGTCTTGTGACGCAACACCCCCAACACCAGCGCGTGCAAGAGTCCACGGTCAGAGGGGTTGGCAAAAATATGACGCTGGTCAGCCGCCGCTAACAAGGCGTCCGCATACGTGCCCGACGTCTGCCACTCTAGCAAAATATCAACAGCCACCCGGCGCGGGTTGGACGGCCGCTGCGGCCGAACCGGCGCCGGCACCCGTGACGATTCAGACGAGCCACCGCCACTGCTGGGGCCACCACCACCGCTAGGCCGCGGCGAGCCAGACCGCTCGCGGGCATCAGGCCCTCCACGCCACGGACCCTCC
>JALRGB010000683.1 GCA_023253575.1 Verrucomicrobiales bacterium | reverse complement strand
CCGAACGATTTTTGGGCAGGGCCCGGATGCGGAGAAGCGGATTCGTGTACGTGTCTTGAGGGATGTGGCCTGTGGGCCAATTGTGAAAACCGGGGCCAACGTCCCCAGCTACAGTGGCGGCGCCGAACGCCTCGCCGAACGACTTTTTGGCAGGTGACCGGCGGGTGGGCGGTCTCCCGTCATTGACAAACGGCCTTGGTGCGGCATGAACTTGCGAGTATGTCCTCGACTGATCTTGCTGCTTCCGACGTCAAAGCCATGCTCCTGCTCGTTGCTGAGCGGATCATAGCGGCTGAACCCCATCTTTCCGAGGCGGACCGCAACCTTGGAGATGGGGATCATGGATTAGGCATGCAGCGTGGGTTGACTGCCGCTCGTGAGAAATTGATGGCGTTTCCGGACGACGGGAGCGTCACGATTGATAAGCTGTTTTCGACGGTGGGGATGGCCATGATGTCGAGCATGGGCGGTGCCTCGGGCGCGATTTTTGGCACGCTTTTCCGTGATGGTGGCAAGGCCTTGGTGGGCCGGGAGACATTTGGGGCGGCGGAGCTGGCGATTTTCTTACGGGCGGCGTGTGACGGGGTGATGAGTCGGGGCAAAGCGCAACCGGGGGATAAAACGATGGTTGATGCGCTGCATCCGGCGGCGGCGGCAGCCGAGGCGGCGTCGGGTGGACTGCTGACTGAGGCGATGGCGGCCGTGGCGACAGCGGCGGATGCCGGGAAAGAGGCGAGTAAAGCGATGGTGGCAGTTTTCGGGCGGGCGCGCAGTTTGGGTGAGGGGGCGATTGGTTTTCCGGATGCGGGGGCGTTGTCAGTGACGGTTATTCTTGAGGCGATGCGCGATTTTGTAGCGGCCCGGTGACCGGGTGGTACAGGCGGCATTTTTTACTTTCGGAAGAGATCAATCTTCTGCTGGCGGGAGCCGGGAGGCGCGTCACTTTCTACCCTCATGTCCAGACGTCGTTGTTTTCTGCATCAGGCGACTGCCGTGGTGCTGGCTGTGGTGATGGCGGGTTGTCGTCGCGGCGCTGAGCCGACGGCGGGGTCATCGGTGGCAGGGCCGCTGGTGGGAGCGCCGGTGAGGGTGGTCGTGCCGACGCCATTGCTGGCGGAGCTTGTGAAGCGGGTGGGCCTTGGGGGTGTCGAGATTGATGTTTTGGTGCCGGCGGGCGAGTCGCCGGCTGGCTTGCAGCGGACTGGGCCGGTGGAGTCACGTTTGGTGGCGGCTGAGTTGGTGGTGGTTCTGGGGCTGGGACAGGAGGAGGTGCTGGCTCCCTCCTTGGTACGGGCGGCCGAGGCAGGGGTGGTCATATGCGAGATCGGGCCGGTCCTGCCCGCCGCCCAGCTTTTGGAGGTGCCGGGTGAGCCGGGCCGGATTGATCCTCACGTCTGGTTAGATCCGGCTTTGTGGCTGCTGGCGATCGCTCCGATCGAGGAAGCATTGTGCCGGTTGCGACCAGAGTGGGCAGGTGAATTTCGCAAACAGGCGCACGCCGGGCGTTTCGAGCTAGATGAGATGGCGCGGGTGCTTCGTAGCCGGGCCCAGACGATGCTGCCGCCCGACCCCAAGCCGGTGCGTTCCTCGAGGCCTGGGTTAAGATACCTCGCGCGGGCCGCGGGGGTGGAGCTGGTGCTCGACCCGTCGGCGGTAGGGGCTTCCACCGAGCGGCCGGAACTGGCGGCGCTGGCGCTCGACCTCCTGCAGCCGTCTGGTACCAAAGTGGTCGCCAATGCTCTGGAGCATGATCTGGGTACAGTGGACGGGCTGCGTGGGTATGCTCTCGATTTAATGCTGGAATGGCAGAATTAAGCTTCCCGTAAAACCAAGCCTTGGCGCTTTTGGAATCGCCTTTTGAAAGGTGTCCTCATGACGCGATTTGCTTGAACCGCTTGAAATCCCATTCGATTTGCCAGCGCCACCAATACTAATTTAAGCCCGCCGCCGCATAAGACCGCCGCCGCAGGCAACGATTCCCGAGGGAAGGTCGTGAAAACCATGACAAATTTCGCATACTTTTCACCTCTATGATGCGTTTTGATCTCTCCTGCCTAGTTCCGCACGCGACAGCCGTCATGGCCCTGACCGCACTCGTGCCCGCGCAGGCGGTCGACTCAGCTCCAGCCGCTGGGGCACCAACGGTGGAGGTGACGGCGACGGAGGCTGCGACGGCGACGGAACCGCCGCCGCGGGAGGTGATGGTGGAAAATGTTCGTTTCACGTTGGCTGGCGGGTTGGAAATTCAGCGGGTGGCGGGCCCGCCGTTGATTGAGCGCCCTATCAGTTGTGCGCGCGATGAAGCGGGCAATCTGTACGTGTCGGAGGCCAGCGGCACGAATGATCCGGTCGACAAGCAGGTGGTGGACCGGCCGCATCGTATTGTTCGACTGCGCGACACCGATGGCGACGGCGTTTTCGATCAGCGTACGGTTTTTGCCCGTGATTTGATGCTGCCGCAGGGTGTTATGTGGCTGCATGGGTCGCTTTATGTTTCCAGTGCGCCGCAGATCTGGAAGCTGACTGATGCCGACGGGGATGGGGTGGCCGAGAAGCGCGATATTTGGCACGATGGCAAAACGCTGACGGGCTGTGCCAACGACCTTCATGGGCCGTTTGCCGGGCCCGACGGGTGGATCTATTGGGGCAAAGGAGCCTTTGCCGAGCAGACGTACGACCTCGCCGATCAGAAAGGATGGAAAAGCAAGGCCGCTCACATTTTCCGCATGCGGCCGGATGGCACCGGGATCGAGCCGCTCATGGCGGCCGGTATGGACAATCCCGTCTCGGTGGCATTCACCGACAACGGTCAGATGTTTATGGCCGGCACCTTTGTGCAGCATCCCGGTGGCGGAAAGCGGGACGGGATCACCCACGTCAGTTATGGCGGGGTCTACGGCAAAGATCATGAGCCCATCCATTCGTTTCCGCGGACGGGTGACCTCATGCCGCCCATGACCCATCTGGGGTCCGCCGCTCCCAGCTCCCTCATCACCCTGCAAAGCAACGCCCTCGGTCATCAATGGAAAGGCAGTCTGCTCGTCTGCCAGTTCAATACCAACCGAATCTCGCGCCATGTGCTCGTGCCCGAAGGCGCCACGTATCGCACTGAGGATAGCCACCTACTGGTCGCTCATGAGGCGAATTTTCATCCGACGGATGTGCTCGAGGACGCGGACGGTTCACTGCTCGTCTGCGATACTGGCGGATGGTACAAATTGTGTTGCCCGACTTCCAGTTTATCGAAAAACGACGCGCTCGGAGGGATCTGGCGGCTGAAACGAACCGGAGCGCCCGCCGAGCGGGTGGCGGCCGTGGTAGTTCCTGCACGGCCGGTCGAACTGCGCGCAGACGTGGCCCAGATCACGGCTGGTTTGCAGGCGGCGTCGGCGCTCGACCGGCGTCAGGCGGGCGAGCTCGCCGGGCGGTTGAAGCTTCCCGTTGTTCCGTCGTTGTTGCAGGCCGCGGCCGCCGCCAGCGACGATCGGGCGCTTTTTCACAGCCTGACCTACGCGTTGCTGCAGATTGGCGATGCTGCCCAAACCCGCCTCGGGTTGGCCGCCGGTCAAAGCCCCAGCACCATCCGGGCCGCACTCTACGCCTTGGAACAGATGCCGGGCGGAAACCTGCAGGCGAGCGAGGTCGTCTCGCTGCTCGGTGCGGATGACGCTGGCCTGCGGGCCACCGCGCTCTGGGTCCTCGGCCGCCATGGCGAGTGCGGCGATCAGGCCGCGGATTGGTTTGAGGAAAGAATCAATGCCGATCAGTTACCGCAGGGCGCGGAGTCGGTACTGGCCTCGCTCGCCGGCAGCGGTGCGGTCCAGCGGCTGCTGGTCACGGCCGCCACCGCCGGTCCAGTCGAGGCCAGGCGGGCCGCTCTGCGCGCGATGTCACGGGCCCGCCTGCAGCCCACTCCGGCGCCGTTCGTGCAGGCCATGGCCAGTCTGCTGAGCGATGACCGCTTTCGCGAAGACGTCATGTCCTCGATTCAGGCGCTTTCTCTGACCGATGATGATCACGCCCTTCTGCGGCCGCCTTTGCTAAAGCTGGCCACTGATGAAAATTCCGCCGCGGCCGTGCGTCTCGCCGCCGTGACCGCCGCCCAACCCGGCCTGCCTTCACTGCCGCCCGAAGTCGCTGCGTTTGTGGTTTCCCGGCTGGCCGCCGATGTGCCCTTCATGGAGCGGGCGTCAGCGGCCGCGGTGCTGGCCCACTTTGGCGTGTCGGGCGATGCCGCCCGCGCCGCCGCTGGGCAGTTGGGGTCGCTCGGTGCCTATGAACTCGCCCGGCTCCTACCCGCCTTTCACCACGTGGAGGAACCAACCATCGTCCTGCGGGTGCTGTCCTCACTGGAGGCATCCGCCGCCCTGCCCGCCGTCAATCGCGACGTGCTCGCCGCGCTAGTCGCCTCCGTCCCGGACGAACTGCAGGCGCCGGCTGCCGGCGTCATGGCCAAACACGGGGCCGCCCTCGCCGCCCAGGCCGACAAGCTGGATGCCCTCGCGGCCAGTTTGCCCGATGGCGACGTCGTCCGCGGGCAGCAGGTCTTTCGCAGTACGAAGGCGGGATGTACCGCCTGCCACGCCATTGGCTATCTCGGCGGTGATTACGGCCCTGACTTGTCGAAGGTCGGCGCGATCCGTACCACCCGTGACTTGTTGGAAGCCATCGTGCTGCCCGCCGCTAGCCTGGTCCGAAGTTACGAACCGTCCCGAGTGACCAAAACAAATGGCGAGGTCGTTTTTGGATTGCTGAGAAACGAGACCAGCGATGAACTCGTCGTCGCCGTCGCACCCGGACAGTCCGTCCGCGTCCCGCGCACGGATGTCGCCCGCGTCGAGCCCGTCGCCTTCTCACCCATGCCCGCCGGCTACGACCAGACACTCACCCGCCAAGAGCTGGCCGACGTCATCACTTACCTGAAAAGCTGCCAATAAGCCTAAAAAAACTGAGCTCCCGCTCTCTCCACCTTCAGCTGGCCGGCGAAGCAATCGACGACAGCTTCGACGGCGGCGGATTTGTATTCGTTGTGTTTGAACGGGAGTTTCATGGCTTGGGGGTGATCTGCGGATAGGGTTCGAAGTCGTTCGACTCCCGGGTGAGGAGGTTCATCAGCTTCGGATGGATGAAGAGTTTTTCCCGGCCGAAGGCCATTTCCCGCAGCACGCGGGCTTCGACGAGTTGCTTCAAGTAACGCGACGCCGCTTGGCGGGCCGCGATGCCAGCTTCGCTGACATTCTGAATCCGGCAGTAGGGCTGCTCGAAGATGAGATCGACCAGTTCGCGCGAGTAGATCTTCGGCGCGGCACGGCGCACGTGATCAATGGTATGGATCGAGAGAAGCCGGATCGCCTCGATCTTGGCGATGGTCCAGGTGGCAGTGTCTTCGACCGCCCGCAGCACGTAAAGAATCCAGGGTTCCCACGCCTGGCTGCGGGTCACGTCGAGCAGCAGGCGATAGTAGTCGTCCTTGTGCAGGATGATGTAGCGGCTGAGGTAAAGGATCGGCAGGGTGAGGAGGTTCTCGGAGATCAGGAAAAGGCTGTTGAGCACCCGCCCGGTGCGGCCGTTGCCGTCGGTGAAGGGATGGATCGCCTCGAACTGATAGTGTGCCGCCGCCATCCGGATCAGGGGATCGAGTTCGGGATGGCTGTGGAGGAAATTCTCCCAATTCGCCAGCAAGTGCCTGAGGTGTTCCTCGCCCACGGGTGGAGTGTAGATCACCTCGCCGCTGCGGTCGCTGGCGAGCGCGGTGCCAGGAACGCGCCTCACTCGCATTTCGAGGCCCTTGATCTGGCTGCAAATTTCTTCCGCCGTCCGTGTGCTCAATGGCCGCTGTTGCAAGGATCGAAAACCCTCCAGCAAGGCTTGGCTGTAGCGCAGGGCCTCCTTGGTCGCCGGGTCCGCCAATTCACCGGTCTGACGGAACTGGAACAGGCGGTCGGTGGTGGTGACGATGTTCTCAATCTCCGAACTGGCCCGCGCCTCGAGCAGCGGCAGAGTGTTGATCAGCACACCCCGGTTCGGCAGCAACTCCGCCGCCCGCTTCAACTCCGCCAATGCCGCCCTCGCGGTAATGCATTGCTTGAGAACCACTTTGCTTTCCAAATCCACGGCTGGAGGCAGCGATGGCAGAGCGTCGAAAGGCTGATCCGGCCGCCAAAGGTTCGGTGACATGTTCGGATTTTCGGGTTTTTGCGACATGTTGGCACTTAATGATGCCGTGGGCGACACGTCAAGAATACGTGTCGCAATTTTTCGAGTTTCGCGACACGTTTGGTGATCGTGTCGCTCTCGGCGACAGGTTGGGGAAACCTGTCGCCATTCCCGCGTTTTAGCGACATGGGGGCGTTCCGCTTCGTGCTTCACCGCGTCTTGAGTTCGGTGTGTGCGGGCTAAGGGCGTTCCCGGGAACGCCGAGCCCCAGCTCGGCGTGTGAAGATGAGAGCCACCCGTGTGGAGAGGCGAGCCACCCACTTTTATCGCTGACTTGGCGGATAAATGGGTGGGTGTCTCCCAGCTCGGCGAAACCGCCCAGAGCGAAGATGAACTCAGCTAAGCCGTGGCCCTACCCGGCT
>JALRGB010000678.1 GCA_023253575.1 Verrucomicrobiales bacterium | reverse complement strand
ACCAGATTGCGACCCCATGCACCGGCGCCAATGGCGGCTATCGAAATGGATTTATTCATAGGCAGCCGGGATCAGGCTTTATGCACCTGGCCGGCGCGGGCGGGGGTGGCGACCAGCGCATTGCGCGTGTCGACAATGACTTCAGCCCAAGCGACGAGTTCATCGAGATTGAACTTGGCGTGATGAGTGACCAGCAGGACCAAGTCAAAACCTGTGATGGTGGCCTGATCCCACGACACGGAAGGCAATCCCGTCCAGACGGCGTGTTCGCGGGTCGGAAGAATGACCGGAATGTGCGGGTCATAATAGCTGATGTCGGCGCCGAGCGATTTCAACAAATCCATCAGGCGGAAACTCGGAGATTCGCGCATGTCATCGACATTCGCCTTGTAGGCTAGCCCCATGATCAAGATTCGGCTGCCCCGCACTGACTTTGTCCGGTCGTTGAGAACCTGCGTGACGCGGGAAACGACGTACTCCGGCATCGATTCATTGATTTCTCCGGCCAGCTCGATGAATCGCGTGTGCAATCCAAATTCGCGGGCTTTCCACGTGAGGTAAAAGGGATCGATGGGAATGCAATGGCCGCCCAGACCAGGGCCCGGGTAAAATGGAGTGAATCCAAAAGGCTTGGTTTTGGCAGCTTCGATGACCTCCCAGATGTCGATCCCCATGCGGTCTGCCACCATCTTCATTTCATTGACCAGTCCGATGTTAACGGCACGGTAAATGTTTTCGAGCAGCTTGCTGAACTCCGCGACCTCGGTGGACGAGACCGGGACGATTTTCGGATAGACGGCGCCATAAACGGCGAGACCCGCCTGCAGGCAGGCGGGGGTGGTGCCTCCGACTACTTTGGGGATGGAAGTTCCCTGAAAGTGAGGGTTTCCCGGATCTTCGCGCTCCGGGCTGAACACGACATGGATATCCTCGCCGACAACGAATCCGCGGGCCCGAACTCGGGGCAGTACCTCCTCTGTGGTAGTGCCGGGATAGGTCGTTGATTCCAGACTGACCAACTGTCCGGCGCGGAGATGCGCCACAATGCTTTCGAGCGTGCCAATGACGTAGCTGAGGTCTGGCTCGTGATGGAGGTCAAGCGGGGTGGGGACACAAATGATCAACGCATCGACCTCGGGGGCCCGGCTGAAATCGGTGGTGGCATCCAGTAGGCCGTCTTGGCGCGCCTGCTTGATGCTGGCCGAGGGAATGTGTTCGATGTAAGAATTTCCCTCGAGCAGGGAATTGACCTTAGAGGCATCGATGTCAAATCCGGTCACATGATACCCGTTGGAGGTATAGCTCAGGGCCAGAGGCAGGCCGACATATCCGAGGCCGATAATGCCGAGGCGCAAGCTTTTGTCGGCTGATTTTTGGACGAATGACATTGGAGTAATGTTGGGGTTGGAAGGTGAAATGAGATATCAGGAGAGGGGTAAGGGAGATACTTCGGGGCGTGGGGATGTCGGGAACGGCAGGCCGTCGAGATCAGCGAGGCGTGAGGAATGGATGAAAAGCCGGTTCCACGCGACGGGTCCGTGGGCAGAAAGCTCAAAATCCGGGTGTAATCCGTCCGCGGCCAGTCGGTATGACCGGTAGTCGTGTTTTTGGATAAAGCTGCGGAGTTTATCGTAGTGTTCTGGCCGGATCACCTCGCAGATGATATGAGGTCGGCAGGTCGCAATGGTCTGTTCCGCCCCCCAAAGGACTTGATGCTCATACCCTTCTACATCAATTTTCAGTAGATCAATTTCACTGATGCCTTCCGAGAGTAAATAATCATCAAGACTCACTACTGGCACCTCGACCTGATTCACCCGGTCGGACCGCGCTTGCAGCGAGGCCCCCTGAGTCAGACGCAGCGCATTGTTGAAAAAGAGTGGCAGGTTACCAGTGTAGTCAGAGAGCGCGGAACGTCGCACCGACACGTTTTCCAGCGCGTTGAGTCGAATGTTCGCTTCCAGTAAGTCGGCGGCAGGTGGAAATGGTTCGAACGCGTGGACGCGACAGGTAGGATAAAGCCGGGCGACCAGCAGGCTGAAGATGCCGGTGTTGGCCCCCACATCGACGATGTGCCGACTGGCGGCCGCCAGATGGGCGAAAACCGGCAGCGTACAGCCTTCATAGTCGTCCAACCCCACCCAAAACGCACCGCTGGCCGTTGAATCCCGGCCATCACTCTCCATTCGAAAAACGTCCCGTCCACGAAATTG
>JALRGB010000614.1 GCA_023253575.1 Verrucomicrobiales bacterium | reverse complement strand
TGACGCGGGCTCTGGAGACCGCGGGTTGAGCGGAGTCGGGGCTTTGCTCCCATGGGGGGGTAAAAATTACTCTTGGTTGACCATTTCAAGGATGGTCGTTGGGTGATGATCTTTCCTATGACGACCGCCTCGCTGCTTCTGCGTTCCTTGCGCCACTATCGCTGGTGGCATTTGGGGCTGGCGCTGGCGGTGGCGCTGGCGGCGATGGTCATCGCCGGGTCGTTGGCCGTGGGGGACTCCGTGCGGGCCACGCTGGCGCAGCAGGCGGCGAACCGGATTGGACGGGTGCAAACCGTCGTGGTGGGCGGGGAAAAGTTTTTCACAGAATCATTAGTAGGCCAGCTGCCTGGCCCGGCGGTTCCGTTGATCATGGTGCGCGGGACGGTGGCCTTGGCGGACGGCACGCGTCGGGTTGGCGGAGTCAACGTCATCGGCGTCACCGAGGAGTTTTGGTCACTGGCGCGCGTGCCTATGCGACCTGCCCCGGCGATTGGTGCATCGGCCATGAACGACGGGCTGGCACGTGAGCTGGGGGCGGCGGCGGACGATCAACTCGTCGTCCGGGTGGAAAAACCCAGTCCGCTTTCCAAAGATGCTCCGCTTTCGGGTGAAGCGGATCAAACAGCCACTCTTCGGATCAAGGTGGGATTCAGGCCCGCAGCTGATGCCTTCGGCGATTTCTCGCTCGCGGCCAGCCAGTCGGCTCCGAAAAATCTCTTTGTGCCGCTGGCCCAGCTGCAGGAGGTGCTGCAGCAAGCGGGGCGGGTCAATGTGGCCCTGACGACCGAGGCCGATCAAGCCGCCGTCGCTCGTTCGTTGGCGCGCCACTGGTCGCTGGAGGATGCGGGTCTGGCCGTCACTCCGCTGGAGGCGCTCGGGCAGTGGGATCTCTCTACGACTCGCGTTTTCCTCGAACCGGCGGTAGCCGGCGCCTTGCGCGGTCTGTTTGCCGACGCCCAAGGAGTGCTGACTTACATGGTCAATCGTATCAGCGGACCAGGGACGGGCGTGACCCCGTACAGCATGGCCACCGCCACCGATGCCCTCGGGCTGGCTGCTCATGAGGTGGCCCTGACTCAGTGGACGGCCGAAGACGTGGGCGCCGCTGTCGGTGATGAAATTAACGTGGATTATTACGAGGTCGGCCGCGGACGGCACCTCAGCAGTCAGTCGACCCGCCTGAAGGTCGCCCGCATCCTGCCCATGGATTCGCCTTTCGTTCGTCCCGATTGGACGCCGCCGTTTCCAGGCATCATGGACGCCCCCAGCTGTCGCGATTGGAAACCGGGCGTGGCCATGGATATGACCCTCATCCGCGACAAAGACGAAGCGTATTGGGATACCTTCAAAGGAACGCCCAAGTTTTTCGTCTCACTCGCCACCGGTCAAAAGCTCTGGGCGAATCGTTTTGGAGATATGACAGCGCTGCGCATCCCCCGGGAAGCATTGGATTCAGCGGGGACGCTTGTGGCCCAACTGCGCGAAAAAATCCAGCCGCAGGCCCTCGGCCTCACGGTGGCCAGTCCCGCCGAGGCCGCGCGCTTGGCGGTCGATCAGTCATACGATTTGGGCACGCTGTTTCTGGCGATGAGTTTCTTTTTGATTGTCACGGCCTTGCTGCTGGTGGCTTTGATGTTTTTGTTCAATCTGGAAAGCCGGGCGGGCCAGCTGGGTCTGTTGCGTGCGATCGGCATGGAGGCGGGGCGCATCCGGCGCTGGGTGGTTGTGGAAGCGTTGGTGGTGGCGGTGGTGGGGGCGATCGCCGGGTTGGGAGCGGCGACGTTCTATGCACCGATGATTTTGCGTTCTTTGTCTGGCGAGTGGTCGGGAGCGGTGGGGGGGATGAAGTTTGTGACGGGTTTCCGGCCTGAGTCATTTGCCATTGCTGGGGTAGCGGCCGTGATGCTGGCGGCGGCCACGGTGTGGTGGATGGCGCGCCGGCTTTTAAAGTGGCAGCCGAAAGACTTATTGGCGGGGTTGGCGTTGTCGGGCGGGCCGGTGACCGCTAGCGGTCGGAAATTTTCGGCGGCGGTGATGTCGATCGTGTGTTTAGCCGGGGCCGGGGTTCTGGCCGTGGTGGCGCAGGGGTCACCTTCCGGATTTTTTGGTGCTGGTTCATTGTTGATGCTGGCGGGTCTGAGCGCCATTTCATGGATGTTGCGAAGGTGGCGGGAAGGCGGCGCTTCGGGGGTGCTGCTCCATCCTTGGCAGCTTGGACTGCGGAATACGGCGAGAAAATCGGGACGCAGTCTGGCTATTGCGGGGCTACTGGCGGCCGGGGTTTTCATGATTTCCAGCATGGAGGCGTTTCAGCTGGATGCGCGTCGCGACCAGACCACGCGCACCGGTGGCACCGGGGGATTCGCGCTCGTGGGGGAGGCCACGCTGCCGGTGTATGACGACCTCAATACCCCGGCCGGTCAAACCGCCGCCGGCCTCGAGCCGGAAGACGTCGCCGGCGTTAGCTTTTTGCAGGCCCGCGTTCGCGAAGGCGACGAAGCCAGTTGTCTGAATCTCCAGCGACCGCAAAATCCGCGGGTGCTGGGAGTCGATCCCGCCGCTCTCACCTCGCGCGGCGCGTTTTCTTTCGTCGGCGGCGCCACGGACTGGTCAGTCCTGAATGAGTGGGACGGGACCGGGCCGGTGCCCGCCGTGCTCGACGCCAATTACGTACGCTATACCCTGAAATTGGCGGTGGGAGACGTGTTGACCGTGCGCAGCGAGCCAGGAGGCGCGGAGAGCGCGGTGAGTTTGCGTATCGCCGGGCTGCTGGCTCCCTCAATTTGGCAGGGCAGCGCGGTCATCGCAGAGTCGGCATTCGAGAAACTGTTTCCGGGAACGGGCGGCTATCGATTTCTTCTGGTCGACGTTCCTCCGGCCGCGGCCGAGATGACCGGCCAGCTGTTAAGCCGGTTGCTGGAGAATCGCGGACTGGCTCTGACGCCGACAACGGACCGGCTGAACGAATTTAATGCCGTGCAAAATACGTATCTGCGGATTTTCAGTGCGCTGGGTGGACTGGGTTTGATGCTTTCTACGGCTGGTCTCGGTCTGTTGCTTGCGCGCACCGTGCTGGAGCGCCGCGGTGAATTCGGCTTGCTGCAGGCCGTCGGATTCCAACGCGGCGCATTGCGGCGGATCATCCTCGGAGAAAACGTGTTTCTTCTGCTCGCGGGCATGGCTGTCGGTGTCGTGGCAGCGGTGCTGGCGGTCTGGCCGGTCAGCCAGGGGGCCTCTCTTCCGCTGGGCACGCTGGCCGCTATTCTGGTCGGTGGCGTGGTATTCTGCGGGCTCGCGGCGTATTTTGCCCTGCGCGGCCGGCTGATCAACGCCTTGCGCAGTGAGTGAGAGCGCGCTGATTGATAAGTTGACGGGGGGGTAGGTATTGATTTGATGGGCCCTGATGCAATGCGTGAGCCAGCAAATGGGTGATGCCGTTTTGGTATCTTTATCGGGGCGATTGGATGTGGAGTCCGCGGCTGCGGCTCAGCGGATGTTTGCCGACGTGTTAACCGGGGGTGGTTCTCCACCTTCTATGTTGATGATCAATACGGCAGAACTGATTTTTATCAGTAGTACTGGCATCCGTTCGCTCTTGCTGGCCGCTAAACAGGCGAAAAGCGATGGCGTTTGTCTGGCGCTTGTCGGACTAACTCCCTCCATCCGGGAAATTCTGTCCCTGACCGGCATGCTTGAAATGTTCGGGATCTACGATTCCGCGGGCGAGGCGCTGCAGTCACTTCGTCAGACGACCGTGGCGGCGGCGCCGTCGGTTGAGATTCGTGAAATCTTCGGGCGGGAAATTCAGGAATCCATCCGGCAGATTCACCGCCGGGTTCGGTCACTCGGCGAGGGTGAAGTGGCTTCTTACATACCGGAGTTATCCAAGGCTAATCCTGATCATTTTGGTCTGTGCGTTGTCACGGCCGACGGACGACTGTTCATGGAAGGTGATTGTGATCAAGAATTTACCATACAATCGATTTCCAAGCCGTTTACGTTTGGGATGGCACTGGAGAGTTGTGGTCGGGAGCGAGTGAACCGTCACGTCGGTCTTGAGCCGAGCGGGGATGCATTTAATTCCATTGAACTGCAAAGTGGTTTGAATCGTCCCTATAATCCGATGGTGAATGCGGGGGCAATTGCGGTGTCCGCTTTGCTGCATGCGGAGCACGGAGATGAGGCATTTTCGATGGTGTTGGAGCGCCTGAGTGCAGCGGCCGGACGGGCCTTGGCGGTTGATGAGGCTGTTTATGCCTCAGAACGGCAGACCGGTCACCGCAACCGGGCCATTGCTCACTTGCTGCTTAATTCCGGCATGGTGCACGAAGACGTTGAACAAGCTCTCGACGTGTATTTTCGCCAGTGCTCCATTTTGATTACGGTGCGCGATCTGGGGATGATGGCGGCGACGCTGGCCAATATCGGCCGCCAACCGCTGACTGGGCAGCAAGTCTTTCAGCCGGAATCCGTTCAGAGTATGTTGTCCATCATGTTGACCTGCGGCATGTATGATTATTCGGGAGAGTGGACGTACCGAGTGGGTGTGCCAGCGAAGAGCGGTGTGGCGGGCGGGTTGATGGCCGTCGTCAATCGTCAGATCGGCATTGCCAGTTATTCCCCCCGTCTGGATGCTCGTGGCAACAGCCATCGTGGCATCGAAAGCTGCAAGGAACTGGCGCAGCGATTCGGGCTTCATGCCTTTGACCCACTCAATGCTGGCTCGAATTTTCTTAAGGCGCTCGGCTGAGGGTTGAGGGTTGAGGGTTGAGGATTAGGGGGAGGCTCGCAGGAGGGCGCGGGTGGCCCACGCGGTGGCGGCGGCTGAAATGAATTGATCCTTGCCGTGGGGGAATCCGGAATCATACGGATCTTGAATGGGGACGCTGCGGGAGACGACGTGCCACGATCCATCTGGCTGCTGCGACTGAATGAGAAATTGCAGTCCGCGAGTGAATACAGAGGAGCGGGTTGGAATTTCTCCTGCATCATGGAGGGCCACTAGGGCGGACCCGGTGGCATAAGCGTCGGATTCGGCCCCGGGCAGCTGGGCCCAGCCGCCGTCGTCACGCTGGAGACGGCTCAGATGCCGGGCGGCGTCGGCGCGGTGACGATCGCTGGCCCCAGCTAAGACCAGCGCTTGAAGACGAAAAACACTGTCCTCCGTCGTGGTGGGTGGGGTCGCCACCAGCCAGTCGAGAGCCGCGGCACGGCGTTTGGTGATGGCGTCCTGTTGGTTTTCGGTGCCGTACCCGGCCAAGCCCCGGAGGGCGAGAAAGGTCGAAGTGAACCGGCTGCCTTCGGTGGGCGGACGATCTGATTGCGGAGCCCAATATGGCGTGTCGTCATTCCAGCGGATAAGAAAGCTGGCCACGGCCGCGGTGAGCGGGTCCCGATTATAGCCTGTTTTTTCGAGCGCCCATAAGGCGGAGCCGGCTGTGTCCGCGCGGCCGCCCTGACCGCTGCCGGTGAGATAGTTCTCCAGACCGCGATGGAGATGGGCCGTGGTGTGATGGATCTGGTCCTGCAGAACGGTCTCCTCGATGCGGAACCCCTGATGCCGGGCCTCGACGAGGGTGAGCATAGGCAGGGCCTGATGGTGGCAGGTGAAGCAGCTGCGGCGTTCGGCCGATTGAACGGCTGAAGATGTGAGTAGGGGAAGAGATTTTTCGATGGATGACCGGACCGCGGAAAGTGTGGGACTCTGGTTGGACGCAGGGAGGGTATCGGTTCCAGTGGTGAGCACGAGCAGGAGCAAGAGCCGCAGGCGTGTGAAGCGGAAAAGCGGCACTGATTTCATGGGGCAAAGGGTTGAGGTGTGGGCGGGGAGGGGCATCGTGGGGCGCTTCGATAAGAGAAAAACTTCGGAAGCAAAGCGGTGAGAAAGTCTCCTGTTTTGTGATAATAAAGGTTTTGCGCGCCCATGGCCACGGTTTTATCGGGCGTCCGGAGCGGTCGGGCCGAGATTCCAGACCCCCGATGTTTGTCCCCATGGGTCAAGAAAACCTGTAACTTGACGAGGCCGAACCAAACGACGGCGCCAGTGGCGAGAGCGGCCACGCTGAGGGCGGCGCGATTCATGAGGCGGACAGGCACGGATTCCGAAATCGGGAGCGCCATCCAAATTCAAACGGACGTGGGTCTTTAAACATGATGACGGAGAGTGATAAGCGGTGGCGGGTGAGGGCGCAATGGGGAAGGCGTGGGGGAAACGCGTGGTGCGGCGCCTGAGGATGTTTTTTTCTTGCGCTTGGGTTCTTGCTTGCATTATTTGCCAATTGGCAAATAATGAAAAAATGACGTCATGTGGTGTGTCTCAGCAACGCAAGTCCCCTGCGGATTTCCGCAGGAGTGCGGATGTTTTCAAGGCGTTGAGCAATCCGAACCGGCTTTTGATTATTGAGGCGTTGAGTCATGGTGAGCGCTGTGTGGCGGATCTGACTGGGTTGGTAGGGCTGGATATTTCCACGGTGTCGAATCATCTTTCGGTATTGCGCGGGGTTGGGCTGGTGGTGGACGATCGTCGTGGTGCGCAGGTGTTTTACACTTTGCGTAATCCTTGTGTGATGAACATGTTTTGTTGTTTGGAGGAATTTCAAGCGAGTTGAGAGGTCGGGTGGCGGTCGGCTGCAATCGTCTCATTGTTCAATGGAACCTTATTGATTAATCTCATGAAATCGGTGCAAGTTTATGACCCTGCGATGTGTTGTGCGACGGGTATCTGCGGGCCGGAGATCGATCCGGATTTGGTTAATTTTGCGGCGATGTTATCGCAATTGGGGGCGCGTGGAGTCAGGATTGAGCGGTACAATTTGGCCCAGCAGCCGATGGCTTTTGTGCAGAATGCGGCGGTGAAGGCGCTTTTAGCCACGGGTGGGGCTGGGGTTTTGCCGTTAATTTTCATGAATGGTCGGGTGTATATGCAGGGGCGGTATCCATCTCACGACGAGCGTCCGGAGTTTATCAGGGCTGTGTTGGGTCCGGAGGAGGCGGAGGTATGATTCTGCCGTTGTACAGGCCGGAAGTGGAGAGCACGACGCGGTTTCTTTTTTTCACGGGCAAAGGGGGAGTGGGTAAGACCTCGCTTTCGTGTGCGTGTGCGTTGCGGCTGGCTCGGGCGGGGCGGCGTGTGCTGCTAGTGAGTACGGATCCGGCGTCCAATTTGGATGAGGTGCTGGGCACGACGTTGAGCAACCGGCCGACGGTAGTGGTGGGGGTGTCTGGGCTGGAGGCGCTCAATATTAACCCGGTGGCAGCGGCGGAGGCGTATCGCGAGCGCTTGATTGGTCCGATGCGCGGACTGCTGCCTGAGTCGGCGCTGCGTAGCATACAAGAGCAATTGTCTGGATCCTGCACGGTGGAAATTGCTGCGTTTGACGAGTTTGCCAGCTTGATAGGTGATCCGACGGTGTCGACGGGTTACGATTACATTATTTTCGATACGGCTCCGACTGGACACACGTTGCGGCTGATGAGTCTGGCTCGGGCCTGGGATCAGTTTCTCGACAGCAACACCAGCGGCACTTCTTGCCTCGGTCCGTTGGCGGGGCTGGAAAAACAGCGTGGGATATACGAGGCCACGGTGAGGACGCTGGCCGATGCGACTTTGACCACGCTCGTACTGGTCAGCCGCCCGCAAGTGTCGGCCTTGCGTGAAGCGGAGCGCACCTCGGCCGAGTTACGGGCGCTGGGCGTGGGTAACCAGCAGCTGGTGGTGAATGGGACCTTCGAGACGGTGTGTCAGAACGACGGTGTGGCTCAAGCCATGCAGAAGCGCGGGCGGGACGCCATGGCGGCGGCAGCGAGTTTTATTCAAAGTGTGCCCAGTTTTAGGGTGCCGCTGCGCGCGATGAATATCCTTGGGCTGGCGGGACTGCAGGCACTGCTGGACGAGACGCCCGTGGTGCTGGGCGAGACGGTGGCCCGCGGCGCATGGTCGGCGCCGGCGATGGAGTGCTTGGAAGACGTGGTCGATGAAATCGAGAGGCAGGGGCATGGTGTGATCATGACTATGGGGAAGGGTGGGGTTGGAAAGACCACGGTCGCAGCGGCCATTGCTGTGGCTCTGGCCCGCCGCGGACAGGCCGTACATCTGAGTACGACGGATCCGGCGGCCCATGTGGCGCAGACGCTGGCGGGAGAGGTGGAGGGACTGACCTTGAGCAGGATTGATCCCGCAGCGGAGACGGCTGCGTATCAAGCGGAGGTGATGCGGGAGCAAGGGGCGGCGATGGATGACGCGGGGCGGTCGCTCTTAGAGGAGGATCTGCGTTCTCCGTGCACGGAAGAAATCGCGGTTTTTCGCGCGTTTGCGCGGGAAGTGGCGCGGGGGATGGAGCGATTTGTAGTTCTCGACACAGCGCCCACGGGTCATACGCTTTTGCTGTTGGATGCCAGCGAAGCGTATCATCGGGAGTTGGAGCGTCAGGCGGGGGGCAGTCAGGCTGGGGACGTGGTGAACCTGTTGGGGCGGCTGCGTGATCCGGCATTCACCCGAGTGTTGATTGTCACGCTTCCGGAGGCCACTCCGGTGCATGAGGCGGCGTTGTTGCAGGCGGATTTGCGCCGGGCGCACATTGATCCGCTGGCATGGGTTATTAATCAGAGCCTGCTTGATTGCGGTTCGTGCGACCCGCTGCTGCAACGTCGAGAAGCCTCGGAGCATCGTTATCTTGTCGAGGTGGTAGAACGTCATGCGGCGCGCACCGTCTGGCTGCCATGGCAGGCCATCGAGCCAACCGGTCCCACGGCGCTGGCT
>JALRGB010000604.1 GCA_023253575.1 Verrucomicrobiales bacterium | reverse complement strand
CCCGATTCCACAGAAGCGCGGCTCCATCGTGCCGGGCGGCCCAGACGCGCCCAGTGGCGTAATCACCGTAAATATAAGCGCCGCGGAGCTCAGGAAACTTCGCGCCGCGATAGACAAAACCGCCGGTCAGCGAGCGAAATTGCGCGTGATTATGCTCCAGCGTCGGCGGAGTCACCGCCGCCGGCCCGCGCAGGCGTCCAGCCTGAAACACCCGATTTCCCTCGTAGGCGCTCCATCCATAATTGGCTCCGCGCTGCAGCAAATGCGCATATTCCCACAAGTCCTGGCCATTTTCCCCAACCCAGATCTGCCCGGTTTCCCTATCACTCGTGAGACGCCACGGATTACGCAGCCCATAAGCCCACGTCTCAGGACGCACCCCAGCCTGCCCGATAAATGGATTGTCCTCCGGCACCCGGTACGTTTGACCGGCCTCCGCGCCATCGACGTCGAGGCGAAGGACTTTCGAAAGCAGGGCCGACGTATCCTGTCCGGCCAGATTGGCATCGCCATTGGGAGTGCCATCGCCGCTGGTGACGTACAGCATACCATCGCGACCGAAGGCCGCGGCCGCGCCGTTGTGACCATTCGACGGCCACGACACAATACTCAGGGCGGACCCGTCGACCACCCGCCATGGAGCCTGACGCGAAAGCGTGTAACGAACGATGCGGGAATGATGCTGCTCCCCGGGCCCGACTCCATTCGACCCGATGTAAAAATATCCGTTTTCCTCGAAACGCGGGTGAAAACACAGACTGTAAGCGACCTCCGAAGTACCTGGAATTTCCATGAGTGTTTCCAGTTCCTCAGCCTCTGGATCGTCCACAAACCGTTTCAGCGAGCTTTTGTATTCATCCCAGGCCAGATTCTCGAGCACCAGCAACCGGTTGGTGCCGGGTTCGCGTTCGATGGCGACCGGCCGCCGCACGGGCAGTCCGGGATAGGCGCGGACGGCGGTCATTTCCGACGGTTTTCCGGGGGCCCCGATCAGACGCGTATTCTTCCACGTCGCACGGCTATTGTCCGCCCAGGCCGGGGCTATCCAGCCGACGGCGGCAAGACCGAGGCCGACCCGCAGGAACCAGCGGCCGCTGGAGAGGGACTCGAGGAGCATCAAGAAACGGTTCACAGGATAACGGGGCATGAGGGAAAGCAGTGAGGTTATACACCGGAGGACGAGAGCGGAGCATCCGACCGGCCCCACGCCGCACGCAGATGTCTGAGGAAATTGCCGTGCATCACTCTAGCAATGTCGGCCTCGCTGAATCCGCGAGCGGCCAGCAGGTCAGGCAACCGTTGCAAATCATGAATGGAATCCAGATCCTGCGGCGTCTGTTCGGTGCCAAAACATCCGTCCAGATCAGTACCGAGTCCGACGTGATGGCAATTTCCCGCCAGCTGGCAATAGTGGTCCAAGTGATCGACCAGCGTGTTCAAGAACAAGCCCGCCGACTGCGGCGTGGTGTGGCCGCGCTGCCAGCCAGGCACCATCATCCACGCATCGAGGGCCAGCCCAACCACCGCACCACGGTCAACCAGAGCACGAAACATGTCATCGCTCAGCTGCCGCTGATGCGGTACCAGAGCCCGAACATTGTGGTGACTGGCCCAGACCGGACCGGAAAAATTATCCAACGCCTGCCAGAAACACTCGTCACTCAAATGCGTGACGTCCAAAATCATGCCCAAGCGGTCGATTTCCCGCAACAGCTCAAGTCCGCCCTGTGGAAAACCCCCAACGGCATCCGTACCCTGCGCGTACACGCCCGGACCGTAATGAGCAGGCCCGATGGCGCGCAGTCCCGACACATACGCCCGCTCCAGATGCGACAGCGAAATCAATGAATCAGCGCCCTCCAGACTAAGGACATAGCCGATTGGCAACGTCGCAGCAGTGGCATCATCGGCGGCTTGCCACGCGGCCACATGGGCATCAAGGGCAGCCAGATCGCGAATTTGCACCATTTCGCCAGCCTCCTCCATCGCCTGGTACCAGGCGAGCTGGGCTTGAGTCATGGCCCAGGCTTGGGCCGACGACCGCCATCCAAAAACCGGGCTATAGGCATCATGTTCGAGGCGTGCCAGCTGCGTGGCAACGCAGAGACCGACGCGGGCGCGCCGCATTTCCGGCAGGGTGACGGTACCCCGACCGCGACCGGGCTTATCACTCAGATGCGCCTCGCTTTTCCGCAGCTGGTCCAGCGGCAGCCGGAGGTCGCGGTTCCATTCGATGGCATTGAGCGCGAGGTCCAAATGGACATCAAAGACGAAGGGTGGATTCATGAGGACAAGTGAAGCAGGGCATTGACGGCCAAGACAAGGACGAGCCCGGTCAGGCCGATGAGGGTTTCCGTGACGGTCCAGGTGCGCAACGTCTGCCCGACCGTGAGGCCGAGGCTTTCTTTGACGATCCAGAATCCGCCGTCGTTGAGATGGGAAAGGAACAATGACCCGCAACCGATGGCGAGCACGAGCATTTCGCGATGGATGCCAGGATCGGTCTGGAGGAGCGGCGCCATGATGCCGGCGGCAGCCGTGATGGCCACGGTGGCTGATCCGGTGGCCACCCGGATAAAGGCGGCCACCATCCACGCATACAACAGGGGCGGCAGGTGCAGGGTCCCGGCCAGTTCACCCATGGCGTTAGCCACCCCGGCTTCCCGCAGGACGCGAGCAAACCCACCGCCGCCAGCCACCACCAGCAAAGCCATGCCAATACCAGCCACACTCGCCTCCGTAAACCCCAGCAATTCACTACGGGTGAATCCACAGGCCCGCTGAAAAAACCACCCGGCCGCCAGCACCGAAATAACCAAGGCAAAAACCGGATGGCCCACCGCCGTGAGCGCACCACGCAACGGCTGCCCCGCCGGCAAACACAATTCAGCCGCCGTGCCCAACATCATCAAACCAATCGGCAGCCCGACAATACCCGCCGTCACGCCAAAAGTCGGACGAGGACGAACCACCGACGACGGCCGCACCACCGCCGGCGGATCCGCCTGCACATGACGGGCTGCCAGTCGCGCAAAAAGCGGTCCCGCCACCGCCGCCGTAGGTAGCCCAATGACAAACCCCCACCCCAGAACCGCACCCGTGTTCGCCCCCAACGCCGCAATGGCCGCCACCGGCCCAGGATGCGGCGGCATCAGTCCATGCATCACCGACAAAAAGGACAACAACGGAATCGCTAGCAGTAAAAACGGACGCTTGGTCTCCCTCGAAAGCGTAATCAAAACCGGCAGCAACAACAGCAGCCCCACCGCAAACCACGTCACCAAACCCACAGACACCGCGAGGGCCGCCACACACCAACCAACCCGCTGCGGTCCGAAAAAAGCGCTAAACCGCTCCGCCAACACCTGCGCCGCCCCCGACTCGGCCAACAGCTTCCCCAACATCGCCCCCAACGCAATAACCGCCGCAATCCCACCCATGGTGGCCCCCAGCCCGTCCTGAAAATGTTTCAGCGTGGCCATCGGCCCAAGGCCCGCCCCCACCCCCACAACCAGCGAGGCCATAAACAACGCAATAAAGGCATTCATTTTCCGCCACGTCACCAAGATCACTAGGATCGCAATCGCGGCGACGGCAAGCATCAGAAGAGTGGTCGTGCTGGGTGGCATACACGACACGATTGCCAGAAATCATGCCGCATGTCAGCCATTCATTTGCACTCGCTCTCAAGTTCCTCCCGCAGACCAAAACGCCCCACTCCACCCCCACAGGCAATAAGTCCGACCCAGAGGCCTGACCGCCAACGGCCAATCACCGGCCAACCACCGGCCGCCTTCAGCCGGAGCGGTCCTGATCCCGCTGATCTCGCGCGCGATGATCCCTCCCGTCGGCGGCCGTCCCTTGACCTTCCCCCAGCCAGCGTCGACCCGCAAAAATCAACACCGCTGGAATGAGGGCGCTGAGGACAAGGGCCAGCACCGGATTGCGGTGACCCGCCGCCCCGATGGCCGCAAACGCAAATCCGAGCGGCAGTGAGCCACAAGCCAGCGCCGGAAAAAACAAGCGGGCCCGCATCCGGCTCAGCCCGGCCAAACAGGCCACCACCTCCGGCAACACCGGCAGCCAGCGCGACAACGCCACAATCCAAATACCCGAACGCGCAAATAACGCCTCGTATTTTTTGATTTCAGCCGCCCCAGCCAGCGTAGCCGCCCAGCGCGGGTTGATCCACCGGGTGAGACCATACGCCATGCTGCCGGAAAGAAATGAACCCGCCGCACCAATCGCCCCGCCGATCCACACCCCATAAAGAAAACCCAAAGCACTCATGACCGCCGTCCCCGGAACCGGCAACACCACGTCCGCCACCAGCAAACCAACCCCACCCAGCCACCCCCAAGCACCCAGTCCGCGCAGCCACGCCACCGCCGCCTCACCCGTAAACCACGCCTCAAACCGGCCACCCCACACCACAAAAGGAATGATGACCACCACCGTCAAAATCAGAAAAAGTCGTAAAATTCGCATGCCGCAAAAAATTCGATGCCACCAAAATCGACGGAAATCCACCGTACGCCAGAAACGAAGCGCGGTCGGATGACAGCGATCACATGCGAAATTTTAGACGAGCTGACGCTAAAAGGCAATTTGGACGAGAAGGATAGCGGGGACGGCGGGACTTTGCATGGATTCTGCTTAAACTATCGGGTGATGACCTCAACACCCCTTGACGAGACGCTTGGTTTCTCTGCCAGCCCGGAAATGGCTGAGGCCGCCCGAGCTCGCCGGCTGGATTTGGTAAATCTGAAGCTATCCTCGCGCGGATTCGCGCTGCCGCCAGATGCCGATGACTCGCCACTGCTTGATTTTGGCCGCTCACTGCTGGCGAATTTCGAGGAAAAAATGCGACTTTTGGGTGATTCATTATGTCCGGCGGACTCGACCATCCACGATTTTCTGTCGACGTATTTAGCGGAAGCGGCGGCTGGGGTATTTGCTCCGGGCGAGCTGATGGTACCCTCGGGGGCCTTGAGTCTGGAGCGGCACGGACTGGCGCGGGAGCTTTCATTACCGGCCGGCCGCGACACTTTTGTTTCGTCCATTTTATCGAGTTACCGAGTGCAGCAGGGAGTGTGTCACAATCCGGCCAAAGACCGGCGCACGACGGAAGGGGTCTTTCACATTGTTGATGGGGGGCTGCCCATTCCCGCCGATAAAAAGTCCGTGCCCAAGCGGGTTTTTGCCGGGCTGCTGAAAGCGGCCCTCACTCCGCCGGACGATCTGCTGACGCTTCCGTATACGTCCCACTTGGAAGCCGCCGAGCGAGCCCTCACGTTTGTCTCGCTCCTGCTGCGTCCCATGGTCTGCCCTGAAGTCGCAGGCGTCGTCCGGCACCAGTCGATGGAAATCCGGTTTTTCGCTCCGGGCGTGCTGGTTTCGAATCTTGATTTTGTCGAAAGCATCTTTGGCAATGCCGGCGACCCGTTCCTGCCGGAAAACGATGCTCGCCTCGATACCGGAGGATGGAGCGGCCACACCGGGTGCGTGATTCTAGCTCCACACCTCGTCACTCTGAAAAAGAAGGCGCTCGGACTGCCGCACATCTCCGAGGCCACCCCGCGGCAAAAAGTCGAAGGCATGTGCTGGCAAGAAGAGGATGAGCTCTACAACGGCGGCTCCGCCTTTAAAATCGCCTGCCGCGACACCCGCGGCGTGATGGTCACCCTGATCGCGGACAGCTATTACGGATACTGCAAAAAAGAGGTGAAAACCCAGATCTCATTTGCCGCTAATTTGTTAGGGCAGTGCGAGGAAGAACACGCAGGTGGAGCGCTGGCCTTCCCAAGTTTTGACCATGGTGAAAGTTTCGTGCTCGACGCTCGCGAAGCGGATCATACTTGGGCAGAAATCGTCGAGCGTTACGGCCGTTTGATGGTAC
>JALRGB010000600.1 GCA_023253575.1 Verrucomicrobiales bacterium | reverse complement strand
AAAACCCAAACCCCGGCAGGGGGCTTGGGTTCGTTTGAGAATCACCTGACTCCAGCCGAGTTGCGGAGCCGATAGAACGTCTTACTGCCCTCTGGCACAGTCACCGTATAACCGCTGGCGGGCTGGCCGGGCACGTCCGTCCAAGTGACGAGATCAACAGACTGCTGCAAGACACCGGAGCCAGTCCAAGTCACCGTCGCTTGAGTCCCAGTGATGGTTGGAGCACTCAGCTGACCCAGCGCCGGCGGCGCAGGCGCGTAGGTCGAGAGCAGGCTGCCGGGAATCGGCTGCAAAGTCCCGGCCGGAGTCTGGTCACCTTCCTTGCGCCAGGCCACCTCCACGTGGTCACCGCCGCCGCCTTCCTTGTAAAGCGCCTCGATGTAATAACTCTGACCCGCCACCAGACTGACGGTTTGGGATGTTTCATCACCGGTGCCAGGCTCCTTGAATCCTTCACAACAAGCCGTTTCGAAAGCGATGACACCAGCATTCGCCGGATTGGTGTCCGTGCTGATCAACAACTCGGAAGCATCATCACTACGCAGAAAGAAATGATAATTTCCGCTCTCGGTCGGGGTCAGATAACCGTAGACACGCGCGCCATAATTGTCCCCAAGGGGGCCGAATTCTGGGTTGTTGTTCAGATTCCCGCCGATCGTGACTGGCATCGAAGAGAAACTAGGCAACAGGCGGCTTGTCCACACCCCAGCTGGAAACTGGCTGTCGCCCTGCAGCGAGCCAATGTCGGTACCAGGAATGCCGCGGTAATAATCCCATGCCATCAGGCCCGGGGTCAGAACGAAGCTCCTAAAGGCCGTGCTATTAGCCCCGATTGTATTCTGGCTGACCCGGGCATCCTTGGCTCCGGTAATGATCAAGCTGTAGCCAGTATTCGGGACCATCCCCGTCGTCGTGAGGTTGATGACTGATGGATCCGTGGTCAAGGTCACACCCGTCACCGTCAGACCACCAGAGAACGCGTAGTTAACAAGCGGCGTGAGCGTCCCCGGGGTCATCGGCTTGTTGAAAGCCACCCGCACCCGGTTGGGGGTCGAGGTCGCGGTCACGTAAGCCACAGTCGGAGGCGTCGTGTCCAAAGCCACATTGACCGCGACGGGGGTGGTGGCTGAATTGCCCAGCGGATTGGTCACCGCAAGGTAATACTGACCACTGTCCGAAGGCAGCCCCTGAGAAATGGCAAGCGTAGGCGCCGACACCCCTTGAGGATACTTGCGGCTGCCATCCGCATTCACTTCTTCATCGCTCAGCGCCACACCATCCTTGAACCACTGATACGTATTAGGAAATCCAGTGACGGCAGCCGTCAAAGTGATCGTAGATGTTTCTCCGCCATTGAGCACCGGCTCGGGCGAGGAAGTCACACTGGAGGCAAAGTAAGCAATGCTGAAGTGCTTTTCAATCTGCGCCGGGGTCAGGGCATAATTGTAAAAGGCCACCTCATCGATGGTCCCGGAATAAGGAACAGTTCCATTAAAGCGGCTGCCAATCTCCAGCGGCTGACTCAGGTTGTTGCGATGCGGGCGGGCCGTGATGTCCTGCGCTTCGAGCCGACCATTCACATAAAGACCAGCGAAATCCTGACCATTCCATGTCATCACCACATGGTCCCACCGTCCCGCTACTGGAGCCGTAGTGCCGGACAGGAACATGACGGTTTCTCCCGTCCCGAGGTGAGCTTCCCACCAAGCGCCGTTAAAGCCCTGATAAATCGCGTAACCGGCGCGGCCCGTATTCCGATTTTGGGTGCCGACGATGGCACGGCTGGCGTTGCCCGAGACATTGGGCTTGGCCCAAAATTCCACGGAAAAAGCCCCGGTGGGGTTGAGTGTCGGGGTGTATGGCACGCTGGCAGCCACTCCCGACTGCTTAAAGAGCGTCGCTGTATCAGGATCAATCCCGTAAGGCCCGGCCACCCCGCGCTCCACACTGGCAAGATTGTACGCACCGTTGAGGCCTCCCGCAAAATCGGTCAGCGTCTCACCAGTCGTTTCATTCAGCCGCCAATACGCGGTCGGCCCGTCAGCCAACACCAGCGCCGCGTACTTTTCAGCTGCCGCAGGATCCGTGAAATTAACCGTGAACGGCGCACTGGTCACTTCACCAATCGGATTCGAAACCGTCACCGTATACTCGCCCGAGGAAGCTGCTGTCGAATTCAAAATGGTGAACGCGGCCTGCGTGGCGGTGGGATTGTTGGCCACCGGCACACCATTGCGTTTCCACGTGTAGGACAAAGGAGCCGTACCAGAGGCCGTCGCCCGGAAAATCGGAGCACCGCCTGAAAGCACATTGGTCACGCCCACCGGCGAAGAAGTGAGCGTAGGAGGAGTCACCGCCGTGCCGTAAATGAAACGGGAATTGTGCACCGCGAGGGTTAGGTCGGAGAGGGCGTCTCCATAGACAGCCAGCTCATCGATTGATCCCGTCCATGGATCGAGCGGCAGTCCTTCTATATCGAGGCCGGAAGAAC
>JALRGB010000594.1 GCA_023253575.1 Verrucomicrobiales bacterium | reverse complement strand
CGACGAGGGCGCTGAGCAGGCACATGGGAACGATGAGGATGATGGACAACGGCAAGCGGAAGCTTTCGAACTGGGCGGCGAGCACGAGGAAGACGAGCAGGAGGCAGAGTGGGTAGATGAAGCGAGCGGTATTTCCGGCGAGGATTTTCTGATAGGTGAGATCGGTCCACTCGAACTTTAGTCCGCGGGGGAGCGACTCGGCGGCGAGGGAGGCCATGATGGCCTCGGCTTCGCCCGAACTGACGCCGGGGGCCCCGCCGCCGTTAATTTCCGCCGATGGGTACGCATTGTAATGCTGCACGCGGTCCGGCCCGAAGCTGTCTTTGATCGTCACGAGCGAACTGATCGGAATCATCTGTCCCGTCGTGCTGCGGACGCGGAGTTTGCCAATGTCTTCCGGGGTGCGGCGGAATTCGCCGTCCGCCTGCACTACCACCTGATAGGTGCGCCCAAACCGGTTAAAATCATTCACATACAATGACCCCAGATAAACCTGCAACGTGCCAAAAACTTCCTGCAGACTGACCTGCTGCGACTTCGCCTTCAGGCGGTCGACGTCGGCCTGCAGCTGCGGGACATTGAGCTCGAAACTGGAAAAAATGCCGCTTAACCGCGGGTCTTGTCGCGCTTTGTTCATCAAGTCCTGAGTGGCTTGGTACAGGGCGGGATACCCGAGACTGGCCCGGTCTTGAATCTGCATTTTGAACCCGCCAATGGCCCCGAGGCCGTTGACTGGCGGCGGCTGGAAAATGAGGACTAGGGCGTCTCCGAATTCCATGAAGAACTTTTGTTGCAGCGCTTCCTGAATGGATTTGCCGCTTAATTCCGGGGACCGTCGGTTTTCGAAGTCATCGAGCCCGACAAAGACGATGCCGGCATTGGCGCTATTGGTGAAGCCGGCGATGGAAAGCCCGGGGAAGCCGATGGCATCTTTGACGCCCGGGTGTTTAAGGCAGATTTCCGACATGCGTTTGAGCACGGCATCTGAGCGTTCCAGTGAGGCGGCATTCGGGAGCTGAGCGAAGGCGACAAGGTATTGTTTGTCCTGCACCGGAATGAATCCTTCGGGCACGGCTTCAAATTGTTTTTTGGTCATCCAGATCAACCCGCCGTAGACGATGAGGACGACGGCCGCGTAGCGGATGGACTTGGCCACCAGCCAGCCGTAACTGTTGGCGCCGGCCTTGAAGGTGCGGTTAAACAGGCTGAAAAACCATCCAAAGCAGAAATCAATGAGGCGCGAGAACCAGTCTTTTTTCGCGCCGTGAGGTTTCAGCAGCAAGGCGCACAACGCGGGTGACAGAGTGAGCGAGTTAAACGCCGAGATCACGGTGCTGATGGCAATCGTAATCGCGAATTGTTTGTAAAACTGGCCGGTCAATCCGCTGATGAAGGCGGTGGGAATAAAGACGGCGCAGAGAACGAGCGCCGTGGCCACAATCGGTCCGGTCACTTCTCGCATCGCCCGACGCGTCGCCTCCAACGGCGGATAACCGAGTCCAATGTTCCGCTCGACGTTTTCCACCACCACAATCGCGTCATCCACCACAATGCCAATAGCCAGCACCAGTCCAAACAACGACAACGCATTTACCGAAAACCCCAGCGCATGCATGACCGCAAAAGTCCCAATCAATGAGACCGGGACCGCCGCCAGTGGAATGATCGACGCCCGCCACGTCTGCAAAAAGACGATGACCACCAGCACCACTAGCAAAATGGCCTCAAGTAACGTCACCACCACGGCGTCAATCGACTTGCGGACGAAAACCGTCGGGTCATACGCAATTTTGTAATCCAAGCCTTCCGGGAAGTTTTCTTTGAGTTCCGCCATGGTTTTCCGCACGCTGTCGGAGAGAGCGATGGCATTCGACCCTGGACTTTGAAAAATGGGGATGGCGACGGCGGTGGAATTGTTCAGCTGCGAGCGCAGCGAGTATTCACTGGCGCCCAGTTCCACACGGGCGATGTCGCGCAGATACACCGGCTCTCCTTGATCGCCATTTTTCAGGACGATCTCGCCGAATTCCTGCTCGGTTACAAGGCGGCCGCGCGCGTTCACCGTTAAGGTGAGGTCGGTTGGATCGGTCAGCGGCGGCTGCCCGACACTGCCGGCCGCCACCTGGGCATTCTGCTCTTGAATCGATCGTACCACATCGAGCGCACTCAGTCCGCGCGCCGCCGTTTTTTCCGGATCGAGCCAGATCCGCATCGAATAATCACCCGAGCCAAAAAGCTGCACCTGGCCGACCCCCGGCAGTCGGGCCAGCTGGTCCTTGATTTGTAGGGTGGCATAGTTGCGGACGTAGACGTCGGAATAGCGGCCGTCAGGCGAGATGAGATGCACGACCATTGTGAGGTCAGGCGAACTCTTGAGCGTGGTCACGCCCAGACGGCGCACTTCTTCAGGGAGTTTGGGCAGCGCCTGATTGACGCGGTTCTGCACTTTCACCTGAGCTTGGTCCAGATCCGTGCCCAGCTTGAAGGTCACCGTCAGCGTCATGATGCCGTCCGTCGTCCCCTGCGAACTCATATACAGACTGTCTTCGATCCCGTTGATCGCCTCCTCCAGCGGAGAGGCCACCGTGGTCGCAATCACGTCCGGACTCGCTCCCGGATAAATCGCCCGGACCACAATCGTCGGCGGCGCCACTTCCGGATACTCGCTGACCGGCAGAAACTGCAGGGAAATCGCCCCCACGACGACCGTGATGATCGATAAAACCGCCGCGAAAATCGGGCGCTGAATGAAGAACTGGCTGAAACCCATGTGCGGGGACGAGGAAAGAATGAGCGGGCGGAAATAGTGAATCTGGCGGAGGAGGCAGGGGGCGGCGCGAGGTCGAGGCGGAGGCGGAGGCGACGCTTATCGTTGTGCGGCTTTGGCGGGTGCGGGCGTGGCGGCGGCTTCT
>JALRGB010000565.1 GCA_023253575.1 Verrucomicrobiales bacterium | reverse complement strand
TGGAAATTTGATTTTAACCGGGGCCATGATTTTCAGGCACGCGACGACTATGGCCGTCCTTATGGCCAGAAATGGAAGAAACTGAACTTTTCCGCCTGTATTCAGCAGGGTGACTTCAATAGTCGCGGCGAGCATGGATTGTACGAAAGTGTCGGATTTCGGTTGTTTCAGCTGGCGGGCATGCCCGCCGAGCATACGCAGTATGTTCATTTTCGTATTATTGAGCGTCCGAGCGAGACGAATGGGACGGCGAGCCAGTTTGACGATGATTTTCAGGGGTTATATTTGGGGATTGAGCAGCAGGATGGGCAATTTCTTGACGAACATGGCCTGCCTGCGGGTAATCTGTACAAGATGGAGGGTGGTACGGGTGAACTAAACAATACAGGGCCGCTGGGGCCGAAGAATAAGAGTGATTTGAATGCTTTTATCGGCAGTCAGGGGTATGGGGGCACGAATGGGTCGAAGCTGGAGTGGTGGCGGAGTAATTGCGATCTAGATAATTATTATAATTACCGAGCGATCGTTGATTGTATCCACCATTATGACATTGGAGACGGGAAGAACTTTTTCTATTATCGTAATCCGTTGAATTCGAAGTGGACGGCTCTGCCATGGGATTTGGATTTGACGTGGGATAATGGGGCGTATCGGGCTGACAACGGGATTGCGGGACTTTCGCCCTCGGGTAATTCCACGGAGCCATTTTTTGCGAAGGTATTTGGTCCCACTCAGGCGGGTAACGGTTTGATTCCCGAGTTGCGGATGGAGTTGCGGAATCGGATGCGGGAGGTTTTGGATTTGTTATTTACGCCTGAGCAGGCTGGATTGTTGATTGACGAGAAGGCGGCGGTTTTGTTTCAGCCGGGCCAGCCGTCATTTATGGAAGCGGACCGGGCGATGTGGGATTACAATCCGATACTGGTTTCCGGTTCGGTGGACCCGAACAAGGCGGGGCATGGGCGGTTTTATGCGCGAGCGGTCAATGATCCGGCCACGCCGGCCAACGAGGCTGGGACTTTTGCTGGGATGTTGGTCAAGATGAAGAATTACGTGGTGTCGCGTCGTACGGTGATTACGAGTCAGGTATTGACGGCGGCTGATGAGGCGTTGGTGCCGGCGGCGCCGGTGTTGACGCGGGCTGATGGAGGGGCTGGTCCGATGCCCACGAATGCGCTGCGTTTTGTCTCAAGCGCTTTTGGTGGCAAGAATGGGGCGTCCTTTGCGGCGATGAAATGGCGTTTGGCGGAAGTGACCGATCCGGCTGCGGCCGGCTACAAGGCGTATGATCGATCCACGCCGAGAGCGTATGAAGCGGTGGCGTCATGGGAATCGCCAGAGATGACGGCGTTCACGTCAGAGATGACGTTTCCCGCGGTGGGAGCGCGTCCGGGCGGCACGTACCGGGCCCGCGTTAAACACAAGGACAGTACGGGGCGATGGAGCCACTGGAGTGCGCCCGTACAGTTCGCCGCCGCCGAGCCCGATGTTTCTGCGTATCTCAAGGGATTGGTGGTTTCACAAATCATGTATAACCCGGCACCTCCTACCGCCCGGGAGGCGGCGAGTGCGCCGGATGCGCAGGAATATGAATGGATTGAGCTGATGAATACCGGAACGGAGGTGCTTGATCTCACGCCCATTCGTTTCACTAAAGGCATTGATTTTGATTTTGCTGGATCTTTGGTGACCAGTCTGCTTCCGGGTGGGCGGGTGGTGGTGGCGAAGAATCTGGCGGCCTTTGCGGCGCGGTACGGAGAAATTATTCCCGGGGTGCTGGTGGCAGGTGCTTGGGAGGCTGGGCAATCGTTGAGCAATGCGGGTGAGCAGATCAAAGTCAGCCATGGGGCGGGCACTGCCCTTCGTGATTTTGTGTATCTGGATGCGGCGCCCTGGCCGGATGGGGCGGATGGTACGGGACATGCGTTGGTTTTAGTTCGGCCGTCCGGGGTGCCCGAGCATGGGGTGGGCGAGCAGTGGAGGTTGAGCCGTTTGCGCGGAGGATCGCCGGGCGTGGATGATGTGATTACCTATGCGCAGTGGGCGGCGCCGTTGGGTGATCTCCCTCCTGATGAAGATTCTGATGCGGATGGGTATGTGAATTTTGCTGAATATGCCCTCGGCTCACACCCCCGGGATGCTTCGAGTCGGCCGGTGGTGGAGGGCGAGTTGGTGCAGGAGAATGGGGGCTGGTTTCTGCAGACTGTTTTCAGGCGCCGGCTAGGGGCGGACGAGGCCCTCCCTCAGGTGGAAGTATCTCGCGATCTTGTCTCTTGGAGCGGCGGGCCGGAAGTGGTTTTGTGGTCGTCGCAGCCGGATGGAGAAGGTTTATCGGTGATGACATATCGGACTCCGGCGGTGATGATCGCGGGGTCGGGGCAATTCACGCATGTCCGTATCCGGCCATGATTTCTGATGGGCTGCACTCGTCTCGAGGGGCCGGGAATCGAGAGCGCGCTTGAAAAGTGGCGGCTTCGGGCTCACATAACCACCTTTTATGAGTCATGACCTTGATCGAGCCGCTCTTGCCGAGGACCAGCGCCGGTTGCGTCGTATGCTGGACCGTCGGTACTTAAAAGCTACGTTTTTGAGCCTGGTTCTGGAAGTGGTAATTTTTTAATACCGATTGTTAAAAGATTTATCGACACTGCTAAATCGGAAAAAAACTCAGATGCAGAAATCAAGAAAGGT
>JALRGB010000516.1 GCA_023253575.1 Verrucomicrobiales bacterium | reverse complement strand
CGTGGCAGGCGCCCGTATTGCATCCGGCCTTGCTGAAGATTGGCATGACGTCATGACGGAAGGAAGGAATGCCTGCGGTCGTGGTATTCGCGGTCGCGGTCGCGGAGGCCGTGGCGACGGCCACCAGCAGTGGGGCTAGGGTTCTTTGGAGGTGGCGTCCGGCTTCCCATGGTAGGGCTGATCCGGTCCGGTGGTGAGATGGCGCGGACATCGGATGGGCCTGGGCGGCTGGGGTGGCGGGCATGGCTGAATTATATAAACAGCCTGATTCTATGAGGCAAGTGCGGCTCTCCCCTGCTTCCGTTTGCCGAAAACGTTGGATGGCGGGCTGGCGGAAGGGAGCGACGCGTGCTGGTGGTTGTACTTTTTGGGGGGCTCGGCGGAGGCGTGATCGCGGTGCTGATTGACGGCTCGCGAAAAAAAGTGTGGCTCAGGCGAAAATTGAGCGTTACAAGCACCTTCATTCTGCTCATGATGCGTGGCTTGCCATCTCCTTTTTCCCCCATGCCTGTCACTGCCCCGCTGGCAGCTCGTTCGGTTGTGTGCCGAATGAGTCTCGCTGGAACGCTTTTGTGCGCGTCCTTGGCTCCTTTGGCTCCTTTGGCTCCATTGGCCGCCGGCGCAGACGATGGCGCCACTCAATCACTGGCCGAGCGCGAAATCGCCCGGCGTGACAACGCGGTGCGCGAGGCGTCCGCCTTGATGCAAAAAGGCCATTTGGCACGCCAGAACAAGGACTTGGCGGTCGCCGTTGATTCATACGACCAAGTGGTGCGGTTGCTCCCGCAAGCGCCTGCGACCGCCGCTCTGCGGGCCCAGGCACTGCTGGCCTTTGCTGAGACTTCAACTGCGCGCGCGGAACAGCTGGCCACGCAGGCCCGGTACGAGGATGCCAACCGCACGCTCGATGCCGTGCTCACTCAGGATCGGTTGCCCGAATTTGCGCCTGCCCTGCGGCTGAAACAACAGATTCAAGATCCGGAAGAATACAATCAGGCCGCGACCCCAGCCCACATTGAGAATGTACAAAAGGTCACAGAACAGCTGACGTTGGCCGAAGGATTTGTCGCTCTGGGTCAATTTGATGAAGCTCGTGAGTGTTACAATCGGGCTCTGGCCATCGACCGCACGAATACGGCGGCGCGCCGCGGGTTGGAAAAAGTCGAGCAACAAGTCATTCAGTATCATCAGTCCAGTCGCGATCATACGCGGGCGGCGATGCTCACGGATGTCGACCGCCATTGGGCCACGCAGGTGCCTCGGTTGGCGGGTGATACCGGCGAGGTCGGGGGCGATGATCTCGGCGGCGGACGGACGGCGGGCGGCACGGTGCGCGAAAAGATGAGATCGATCATCCTTCCGCAGGTGCAGTTGATTGATGCCACGCTGGAGGAGGTGGCTGAGTTTTTGGCGGTGCAGAGCAGAAGTTACGATACGACCGAGACCGATCCGTCCCGCAAAGGGGTGAACATCGTCCTCGGCGGCGATGCAGCCCTCGCGGCCAAACGTATCACGCTCAGTTTGACTAATGTACCGCTTCAGTTTGCTTTAGAGTCGGCCGCCAACATGGCTGGAACTCGGCTCCGAACGGAGGATTTTCTGGTCGTTATCGGTTCCGCTGGTGGTGAAGACTTAGCCTCGCAGAAGTTTCGCGTACCTCCGGGGTTCTTCTCCTCCTCCCCTCTCTCGGCTGGCGGATCTGACGATCCATTTGCGAGCAGTGGAACCGCGGGTGAGGAGGCTTCCACGGGGCTTTCTTTTGCCCGCGTGCGGCCTGAGGACTACCTCAAGCAGAATGGTATCACTTTTCCCGAGGGGGCGGCTGCCTTTTTCAGTCCGGTCACTGGCGAGCTGACTGTCCGGAATACACCCTCGAATCTCGAGCTCATCAGTCAGTTGGTGACCGAGGCCTCTGCGGGGACGCCTCAGATGGTGAAAATTCGCGCCACCATGTTGGAGGTTAACCAAGAAAACCTTGAGGAACTTGGTTTCGACTGGCTATTAGGTGCTTTTAATGTTGGAGGTGACGGCGTCTTTGCTAGTGGCGGTACTAGCGGCAATCAGGCTGGCGGTGATCAGCAGTCGTTGGCGCAGAATTTCCCGCTCTCGCCTCCGGGCGACGGTCAGCTGCCGGTTGGAAGCAATCCATTGACGGCGGGCAATCGTTCGGGAAATGCCGCGACTCCGCCCAACTCGATTGACGGTTTGTTGCGTGGCAACCGGGTGGCTGATCCAGGGAAAAAAGCACCGGCTATCACGGCGCTTTCTGGGGTGTTGACTGACCCACAATTTCAGGTTGTTCTGCGCGGATTGAACCAGAAAAAAGGTGTGGATTTGGCCAGCTCACCGGAGGTGATTGCTAAGAGCGGCCAAAAAGCCAAGGTGGAGATTCTTCGCGATTTTATTTATCCAACCGAGTTTGAGCCACCGGAAATCCCCCAAGATTTCGGGGGTGGTAATTTGAATATTGACATTGGTTTTGGAGGCCAGATCACCGGCATTTCCAACACGGGTGGTGGGGCTGGTGGAGCGTTTCCGGTGGTGCCGACGACGCCGACAGCCTTTGAAATGGTGCAACTCGGTCACAGTCTCGAGGTTGAAGCTACCGTTGGTGCGGATAATCGCACCATCGAACTCAGCATTCTACCTTCTTTCAAAGAATTTGAAGGATTCATCAATTACGGCACCCCAATTACGACGGTGCAGGGGAATGAGCGAATTGTGCTTACGGAGAACCGCATTCCTCAACCCGTCTTTCGCGCCAACCGGGTGAGCGGAGTGAACGTTACCGTCTGGAGTGGCAATACCATCGTGATCGCTGGCTTGGCCGGTGATGAGCGGACCACTATTGAAGATAAAACTCCCGTGCTCGGTGATTTGCCATTCGTTGGAAGATTTTTCCGGACGAAAGCTGAATCAGTGCGGACCAAGGCCGTTATCTTTCTCGTGACCGCGGAGGTCGTTGACCCCTCCGGTGAAACGCCGCCTGCTGCTGCCGCCGCCACAGCTGGAAATTAAGCTGTTTTTGCCCGCCAAAGCAGTTTTTCGAGCGTACACTCATTACGATAACGTATTGCGATGTCTGAAGACACCGACAAAAACCATTATTCAACCTCCGACATGCTGGAAGCAGCCAAGCGCATTCGCGCTCCTGGCGTTTCTCAGCGCACCGGTCGTAAGTTGAAGCGCCGCTCGGTCCAACCGAGCAAGGAGCGGGAGCAGTTTGTCCGCGTCTTGCTGGTCGTAGGATTCGTCACTGCCGCCTTGGTCGTGGGCGTGGCCTCCTGGTGGCTCACCCGCAATCAAGGGGCGCCCGAAAAAGGATCATCCAATTCGTTGATTCCCATCGCGCCCAGTGATCGCTGAAGAAGCACTGGCTTGTATGAATTTTTGAATCCCTGAACGGGTTTCAAGGACTTGCCCGCACGGGGTGGGGTGATTTATCTGGTCCCGAACGTGAAGGTGGTGGTGCTGCGAAATGTTTCCCCGGGGCGCAGCACGGTGCTGGGGAAACTTGGCTGATTGGGGGAGTCCGGGAAATGCTGCGTTTCGAGGCAAACTCCGCCACGCTTCGGATAAACGGCCCCGCCCTTGCCCCGCAGATCATTCATAAAATTTGCCGTATACAGCTGGACTCCGGGTTCGGTCGTTTCGACGGTCATGACCCGGCCGCTGGTTGGATCACTCAGCTCCGCGCAAGGGCGCAGACGGCCCGGCGTCCCGTTGACCACAAAATTGTGGTCATACCCCAGTCCCCATCTGGTTTGCTGATCGTCCGCATCAATCCGCGCCCCAATGGCCTGAGGTGAACGGAAATCAAAGGGCGTTCCGGCCACCGCTCGGATTTCTCCGGTCGGAATGGCCGTGGCATCAGTGGGCGTCATGGCGTCCGCTTCCAGCTTGAGGACATGGTTGAGAATCGGGCCGGCCCCGTGCCCGCCTAGATTGAAATAACTATGATTGGTCAGATTCAACACCGTCGGCGCATCGGTCGTGCCGGTATAATCAATCCTCAAATCATCTCGATGGCCCCAAGTATACGTGACCTCACACGTCAAGGTGCCTGGATACCCTTCATCGCCCGTGGCACTGGTGTGACTGAGGATCAGGCGCACGGCCTCCTTGGTCTTCTCCTGACGGGCGCTCCACACTTTTTTGTCAAAGCCGCCTAGTCCTCCGTGAAGATGGTTGGGGCCATTGTTGACCGCCAGTTGGTAAGTCTGGCCGTCGAGTGAGAACGTCCCTTTGGCAATCCGATTGGCATACCGCCCGGTAATGCAACCGAAAAACGGACTGCGATCTTCATAGTCGCGCAAGTTGTCGAATCCAAGGACCACATCTTCCAGTTTGCCATCGCGATCTGGTACCATCAGGCTGACAATGGTGCCGCCCAGAGTGGAAATGCTCACGTCATGGCCGCGGGCATTGGTGAGCGTATACAGGGTGACCTCTTGGCCTCCCTTCGTGGTGCCAAACGGTTTTTCAGTGATGTTCATTTTAGCGGAGTCCAGCCCCTGGACCGAGGCGCAACCGCACAGGGTGGTCGTGAGCAGAGCAAGCAGGGGGGCTTTCATGTGGGGACGAAATGTGGGGGTGAAACGAGGGGTTGCCGGAGTCTGGACGGATTTATCACTGCGGCTCTGGGGCCGAGGTGTTTGGCTAGCGTTGGACGTCGGGAGGAAAAAGTAGGAAGCGGGGCCGAAGCCCGGCCGGAGAGGGCCTCCGGGCCGGGACGAGCCGGGTCGACCGGCGTGAAGCTTTTACAACCGCTTGATCCGGATGTTGCGGAACGAGACCGGGTCGCTGTGGCCAGCAAAGCCGAAGAAGCCAGTGGTCC
>JALRGB010000476.1 GCA_023253575.1 Verrucomicrobiales bacterium | reverse complement strand
AATTCTCCGCTCGGTGTGACCTTTATTTATGGCGACTGGCGCATTATCCACCAAGCCACCGCCCAATATAGCGGCAGTCCATGGCATACCGGTGGTTTTACCGGACCCACGGGTAATCCGTGTGATTACGACTGCACCATGCCTGAAGACGACCGGTTGCTCGGAGAGACGGATTTCCTCTTCGCCGGGCCCGGCACCTTCGGCGATGATACCTCGCTCATTCGTGAGCAAACTATCTGGTGGATGGCCCGCCGCTTAGGCGCCCAAAGCTTGCACCGGCGATTCAGTCGCGTCTATGTCAATGGCGCGCTCCGTCAGCGCGTGTTCGAAGACGCCCAGCAGCCGAATGGCGAATGGATCGATGCTTATTGGCCGGATGATGATGGCGGACGCCTGCACAAAGCACAGGACTGGATTGAATATGAAGACGATGGCATGACATTTCAGACGACATTGCGAGCGCTCATGACCCGGGTTCTCACTCCTGAGGGAGGCCATCAGTCTGCGGCTTACCGGTTTCAGTGGGCTCCGCGATCGGTCGCGGGGTCGGTCAACGACTGGTCGGATTTGACCACCTTGGTCGATGCATTCAACACTGGCGCCACGGCCGCCGATCCAGCATTTTTCAAGGCGCTGGATCCTCTGGTGGACGAAGACTCGTGGATGCGGGCGCTCGCTATTCAGCGGATCAGCGGGAACTGGGATACGTGGGGGTGGAAATTCGGCAAAAACATGTACATTTACAAACCGCAGCGCGGGCCGTGGGCCATGACCGCTTGGGATATTGATTTCAGTTTCGGACTGGTCGGAGAGGCGTCGAATTTCAATTTGTTCGATGATACGCAGGACCCGCTTTGCACAAAATTCCGCAATCAGCCGGCTTTTCGGCGAGCGTATTGGGCGGCTTTTCGTGAAGCCGTGGACGGCCCGATGCTGGCGGCTACTGTGAACGGGCGGATTGATGCGATGGTGGCCGGGCTGCAGGCGAGCGGAGTGAGCAGTAATGCCTCGCAAGTGAGCGCCGTGAAATCGTATGTCGCCAGCCGCCGGAATTATATCGTCAGCCAGTTGAACGCTGCGTTTAATACCGCGAATTTTGCGATCAGCGGCAGCGCGGTGCTGACCGATGATGACGGGGTGATGACGCTGAGTGGGACAGCTCCTCCGGGGGTGAAATTTTTGAAGGTCAACGGGGTTGAGCAGGTACCGCAGTGGACGAGCCAGACGGTGTGGCGTTTGCCGGTCACGCTTTATGCGCCGCAGAATACGCTGACGATTGAGGGAGTTGACCGCCGCGGGCAGGTTCTGGGGTCGTTTCCGGTGCAGGTGACCGTGACCGCTCCGCCGAAGCTTCCAGCTGTGACCATTAACGAATGGATGGCCGATAATCCACCGTCGAGCGGTCTGACTGATCCTGCGGACGGTCGTTCTGACGACTGGTTTGAATTGCACAATGCTGGCTCCAGTGCGGTGGATCTGGGCGGATTTTTCCTCACGGATGACGAGACGACGCCTGCGGCGTTCCAGATCCCGGCGGGAACAGTGATTCCCGCAGGCGGGTATCTTCTGGTCTGGGCGGATGGCGATACGGTGCCTATTGGCACGGCGCCGCTGCAGCTGCATGCGCCCTTCAAATTGAATGGCGCCGGTGAGAGTCTTCAGTTGCGCAACAGCGATGGGACGGTGGTGGATGCGGTAGATTTTGGTGCCCAGATAGCCGGGGTGTCGGAAGGCCGGTATCCAGCCGGGGGCCCGGTAATCGGAGCTCTCACGCTGGCGACCCCCGGCCAGCCCAATGCTTGGACCCGCATCAAGGAATGGGCGTGGCAGGGACCCGTTCTGCAGCTGACGGTCGACGCCACCGCCGGGCTGACTTACCAGCTGGAGGCCGGCACCACCTTGGCTGATTGGCGCGCGGTCGGGCCAGCCCGCCGGGCAGACGGGCCGGTGATCTTGCTGGAGGATGCCACCGCTCCTGTCGGAGGCCCCCGGTTTTATCGTGTGGTCACCAGCCGATGAAAAGAAACAACGGCCTTGAGGCCCGCACGAACGAGGGTCGTTCATTTGTTCGGTGCGGGAGGCGACACGTTCGTTTAGGATACTGCTGCGATGAGTCTGTTACCGAGTGATCTGCCAGCGACCGAGTGGGGTTTTCACGACTATGATCGTGAGGTCGTGGCGCGGGCTTGGGCGCGGGCCGAGGTCATTCCTGGTAATGATGATGAACTGTGGCGAAAGGATGAATGCGGGGCCTGGATTCACCGGCTTGATTACGGTCGGCGCAGTTCTTCTTTTGGATGGGAAGTCTTTGATCCATCTCTTGGGCGCGGTGATGGGGGGATTTCCGCGATCCGGCCCCTGCAATGGCAAAACTATCTTGATGCGATGGCGGCGGGGACGCAGAGCCGGATGACAGCGGATGGTCTTCGAAATGTCCGGCGCCTTCTATGAAGGCTAGAACCCGCGTGCCCAGCAAGAGTGGTGGCTTGGCCGCCCATCGGGTACGTCATTGTTGTCTTGCTGTCACGCCGCGAAGCTCACGGAACCGCGACGATGCGGGACACCCACTCGTATTGACAACCTAGCGGACCCACAAGTGGGTGGCTGGTATTGCCGGGTGGTTCCCTCGCTCATGCCCCGTCCGCCTGCTCCCAGCGCCGGCCCCAAAGTAGATTCCTATTAGATGGAGCCGTCACCTCGCCATCTAAAATTGTTGGTCTTGAAGTTGTAATGTGGTATAATGGCACCACAACCATGAATCAAAAACTCCTTCTCCCGACTCTTTTTGTTGCTATCATGGTAATCAACTCCTGCGGTTGCGCGAGTTCTTCGAAAGAGGGGCGCGTTGCTGATGAGAAGCCATCGGCGGGCGCTCAAATTGGGACAGGTGCTGTGATCGGACTTCGATATATAGTTGGAGTTCCAGTTGCTCTCGCCGCGGGTGTTGCGGCGCCGTTAGGAGGAGGCTCGCCGTTAGTTGGCCTTGAGATGCTAGAAGAACTTCATCGTTACGAGCCGTCGGACAGCCCTCCGGAGAAGGAGGAGAACACCTTTTTTTCACGTCCATGATGAAAGAAACTTATTGGTGAGGCGGTCCGGGCAGAAAAGTTCGCGGCGGTGGTGAACCTCGGACTGGCCAACAGCTGGATGGAGGGTTATCCCTGTTTTTCGTGGTCTTTCTTTTTTAACCATCCCTTGCTGTGAAGCTTGTTCATATTTTTATTTCTGCGGAGCACGCCTATTTCGGTCATCATGGTCGACCCTCCGGCCGCGCGCCCGTGGTCGAGTTAGATGTTGCTGATCTTGTTGAAGGCAAAGGGATTGTGGGTGATAGATTTTTTGGATGGAAAGATAATTATGCGGGGCAGGTGACATTTTTCTCACTGGAGGTACATGCTGCGGTGTGTGCTCAGTTGGGGGTGAGTGATCGTGGTCCGGACGTGTATCGTCGTAATTTGGTCGTAGCGGGTGTTGATTTGATGGCGCTCATGGGTCGAGAATTTGAGCTTCAGGGGGTGCGTTTCATGGGCATGGTGGAAGCGAAGCCGTGTTACTGGATGGACGAAGCGTTGGCTTCTGGGGCGGAGGAGGCGTTGCGAGGGTGTGGTGGATTGCGGGCGCGGGTGTTGACGAGCGGCCAGCTACGGAGGGATGAGCAGCCATGATGCTGACGGCGGCGTTGTTGCTGGGCGGTCATTCGACTCGGATGGGCTGTGACAAGGCGTTGGTCGAGGTGGATGGGCAGCCGATGTGGTGGATTCAGTGGCAAAAACTTCGTGGATTGCATCCGGTGCGGATGGTTTTGTCTGGGCGGGCGGGTCAAGACGTGCCGGTACCGCCGCCGCCGGTGGCGGTCGTCCGCGACCGGATCGAGGGCATTGGTCCGTTGGCCGGGCTGCTGGCTTGTTTGGAAATGATCCAGCTTGATGGTCCGGGGGCGCTGGTGGTGGTGTTGGGAGTTGATCTGCCGCGCCTGCCGTTGGCTTTGTTGCAGGACTTGGTTTTTGCGGCGGACCCTGGCTGTGGGGTGGTCGTGCGTAACGGCCCTCATTATGAACCGCTGGCTGCCGTGTATCCGGCGGAAATGCTGGAAGTCGCCCGCCGCCGTGCGCGCGCCGGCCAGCACGGATTGCAGGGGCTGGTGCGCGCCGGGCTCGAGCTCGGATTGCTTGAAGAAACCACCCTGCGCAGCTTAGGGGACTGGCCGGTCGAAGTCTTTGCCAATCTGAATACTCCGGAGGATATTGCCAGACTGCCGTGACGGCAGCGGGCCCGGTCCCGGGCTCGAGCCGACGTGGCGTCTCCTCGATCTATTCTCGTCCGCGTCTTCACCACAAAGCCTCGGCATTTCGATCCGCCCCAGACCCTTGTCCATGACGCAAACTGCCATCCCTATTCAGCGGCTGACCGCTGTCGGCCGCGAGGCGACCGTTGATGCGGTCGCGGTGGAGGCGCCGTTGGAAATCAGGGTAGAAGGACGCGCGGTGGCGGTGGCGATGCGCACGCCTGGCCGGGATCGCGAGTTGGCGGCTGGGTTTTTGCTCAGCGAGGGCGTGGTGGCGGAACGGAGGGATGTCTTTGACATTTCCAGTTGTCCCTCGTCGCAGGCTGGGGCGGATGGCGGTGGGTCGGCGGCGGTTGATGTGTTGTTGACGCGTCCGGAGGCGGTGGATTTTGACCGGCTGACGCGGCATGTTTTCACGGCCAGCAGTTGCGGGCTCTGCGGAAAGGCGGTGGTGGCAGAAGTGATTCGGCGTCATCCGCCGCTCAGCGACACCTCGCGCGCGGAAGTGCGGGTCCCCGCGGCCGTGATTGGATCGCTTCCGGACCGGCTGCGCGCGGCCCAGGCGACATTCGCCACGACCGGCGGTCTGCATGCGTGCGCGCTTTTTGATCTGGATGGCACTCTGATAGCACTGCACGAGGACGTCGGGCGTCACAATGCGTTGGACAAATTGCTCGGCGAAGCGTGGCTCGCGGGCCGGTGGCCGCTGGACCGTCATGTGTTGATGCTCAGCGGCCGGGTCTCATTTGAGCTCGTGCAAAAAGCACTGGTGGCCCGTCTGCCAGTGGTCGCCGCCATTTCGGCCCCCAGCAGCCTCGCGGTGGAAACAGCCATCGCGGCCGGCATGACGTTGTGCGGATTCGTCCGCGACGGGCGGATGAATATTTATTCTCATCCAGAGCGGATCATTTCTAGTCAGGAATCCTGATTGCGATGGCCCGGTCCTCGTCCGGTCCTCGTCTGGCCTGGTTTTCGCCCGGTTTTCGCCCGGTCCGGTCGCTCAGCATCCCGTGTAAAAAAACTCGCGCCAGACGCCGCGCTGCCGCTATAATGCCAGCGTGATTCAGCCTGCTCCGGAAGACGATGACATTTCCGAATTTCTCCGGCGTCCCGATGACCCGGGCTTCGGTGAGAAGAAAAAAGACATTCCTGGTGGCCTGTGGCAGAAGTGCCCGGCCTGCGGGGCGGTTATCCATGAACTCCAACTGTGTGAAAACCAACGGATTTGTCCAAAGTGTGATCACCATTTCCCCATTGAGGCGCGCGCTCGCCTGACGGCGCTTTGTGATGCCGGTAGCTTTGTCTCGATGGACGACCACTTGCAGACAGTGGATGCTCTGGGCTTTAAAGATTACGCCGCGAAAGTGGCCAAGTATCGCAAGGCAACTGGTCTGAATGATGCTGTGTTGAGTGGACGCGGGACCATTGCCGGCATCAAGGTGCTGCTGGCGGCCATGGATTTCCGGTTTCTGGGGGCTTCCATGGGCAGTGTGGCTGGGGAAAAAATCACCCGGGCCATTGAGGCGGCGACCGTCGAGAACAAGCCGGTCATTGTGTTTTCAGCCAGTGGCGGAGCCCGCATGCACGAAGGGATTTTGTCCCTCATGCAGATGGCGAAAACCAGCGCCGCGCTGGCTCGTCATCATGACGCCGGCCTCGCTTTCATCTCGGTGCTGACTCATCCCACCTTCGGCGGCGTCACCGCCAGTTTCGCCACGCTGGGCGACCTCATCCTCGCCGAACCCGGCTGCATGATCGGATTCGCCGGACCGCGAGTCGTCAAGGAAACAACGCACCAAAACCTGCCAGCCGGATTCCAAACAGCCGAATTCATGATGGAACATGGGTTGGTAGATTTCATCGTGGATCGGCGCCAGATGCGCGCAAAACTCGCTCAGGTTCTTGGATATGTGGATCAGAGAGTAGTCGCGGGCTAAGTGGGATCACGCCCGTCGCCGCCACCGATCGGGCCCGCTCAATCAAATCCCGCCTTATCCTCGATCATGAATGATTCAGCCGCTGCCGGTCCGCCGCGGCCCGCCGCGGGACGTCGGTCGTTTCTGGCCGGGCTGGCCGCCGTCATGGCGCGACCTCATCTGGCGCGAGCCGATGCGGCGCGTGCCGATGGAGCGAGTTCCGATGGGACGGACCTTCGGGCGGCGATCGAGGCTATTCGGTGTCGGGCGGATGTCCCGGCGTTAGCGGCGCTGTCGTTTTGTGGGGCCGGCGTGCTGGAAGAAGCCGTGACGGGGAGTCGGCGGCGCGGAGTGCCAGAGGCGGTGGTCACTCCGCAGGATGTTTTTCATGTGGGTTCGATTACCAAATCGATGACGGCGGTCGTAGCGGCTTCGATGGTGGAGGCGGGGGTGATTTCTTGGACGACAGCGGTGGGGGAGGTGTTGGGCGGGTTGCCTTTGCATGATGACGTGAAGCCGGTCACGTTGTGGCAGTTGTTGCGGCATCGAAGCGGCCTGCGGCGCGATCTTCCGGGGGATTTACAGGAGCGGTTGGGACGGGAGGGGCGGAGCCTGATGGAGCAGCGGCGTGGGTTGGCTCGGGTCATGCTGGCGGAGCCGCTGGACCAGCCACCGGAAAATGGATACGGTTATTCCAATGCGGGGTACACGATGGCGGGTCTGATGTTGGAAACGGTCGCCGCTCAGGCCTGGGAGGAATTGGTGGCGGCCCGCGTTTTTTTGCCGCTGGGCTTGACCTCGGCTGGATTTGGCGCACCGGCGCGGACGCCGGCGGTGACGGATCAGCCGTGGGGGCACCGCGCCGACGGTTCCGTGGTTGACCCTGGTCCGGGCGATGACAACGGGCCGGCGATGGGGCCGGCAGGGACGGTGCATTTGGGCCTGCCAGATTTGGCCACGTATGGGCGGTGGCATCTACGGGAGGCGACGCCCTCACCGCCGCTGGTGACGGCGGCCAGCTTGGCGCGTCTGCATGGGGTCGGCCAGCCGGACGGGTATTATGGTGGGTGGGATCGGGTGGCGCGTGACTGGGCCCGCGGGCAGGCCCTGACTCATACGGGCACCAACACGATGTTTTTTGCCGCCGTCTGGCTGGCGCCGGCCCGGGATTTTGGGGTGCTGGCGGTGAGCAATCAAGGCGGGCCGGCGGCCGCACAGGCGTGTGATGCGGCCTGCGCGCATCTCATTCAGCGTCATTCTTGACGGTTATTTCTCCTGCCCTCTATTCATGTTTCCGATGCCTAAAAGGCATCGATGTCCTCTTCCTTCCGGTTCACCGAAGACAACTCCGCGGTGCCGGGTAGCTGCGGCTCATTTCGCCATGAGGTAGCCGATGATGTCTCGGAGATCGTTCGCGTTCAACGATTCCAGCAGGCCTTCGGGCATCAGGGAAACGGGGGCGATCTGCGTCTGGTCAATATCGCTGAGAGGCACGGTGATGGACTCGGCCAGGGTTTGCAGGTTTAGGGTACGGTCATTTTTCGAGCGGATGAAACCAGCGAGCACGCGGGCATCCTTCATTGTTAGGGTGGTCAGCTGATAATCTTTGGCCACCACGCTGCCGGGGTCACCGATGTTCTGCAGCAGGTAGTCGAGGTTATCGCGGTTGCTGCCGGTGAGTTCCGGCCCGATCCGCCCTCCCTCGCCATTCAAGACATGGCAGGTGGAGCAGAGGTTTTGATAGAGGAGACGGCCGTTGGCTTGGTTGGCTTGGTCGAGCACCTGTTTGGTCAGTTGGGTTTTCCACTGGGCGATCTTGGCGATTTTTTCGGCAGGGGATTCGCGCACGTCGCCCCAGACCTCAGTCACCATTTTGGTGAGGGAGGGGTCCTGATAACTCCGGATCTGGCGGGCGTGAAAAGCCGTCAGGTCCTGAAGTGGCACCCGGCCATCGATCACGCCTTGCAGCAGCCGGGTCGCCCAAGTGGTGCGCGAGATCAAGGTGCTGACCAGGCCCGCGCGGTCCTCCGGGGGCGCGCTGGAGTAGTGCTTCAAAATAAGATCAACGAGAGCAACGTCCGCCTCCAGAGCGAGCCCGGCCGCGGCGGTGGCGAGGAGTTCGGGTTCGGTGAGGAGTTGCTCGCAGAGGGGGCGCAGTCCATCAGCGCGGGCCTCGATCAGAGAACGCAGGGCCTCGCGGCGGGCGGGTTTTTCGACCTGTGGGTCGAGCACGGTTTTTTGCATGGCCAACAGGGCCGCGGGATCGGCAAAGATGGCCCCTAGGGTGCG
>JALRGB010000360.1 GCA_023253575.1 Verrucomicrobiales bacterium | reverse complement strand
CCGCGGCGCTCGAAGTGCTCGCCTGTATCGCGTTCAAGCAGCCGATTTCGCAGGGGGAGATCGATCAAATTTTTGGGGAGGTCGACAAGCGCCACCTCGTGTCCGTGCTCCGCCAGATGGAGCTGGTGGAGGAATTTGCAGGGGCGGATGGGCGGCTGCGGTTCGCGACGACGGGGAGATTTTTGGAGAGATTTGAGATTGGGTCGGTTGAGGAATTTCGCGCCCTCATGGAGAGGGTCGCCATCGAGGGCAGGGAAGCGGCGGCGACGCTCCGCAAGTCAAATAAGACCAAGACCACAGCATCTGCTTAATTTTTTTATCCGGCACCTTCCACCGTGACGATGAACTTTCTCAGCAGTTGCGCGGCAGTGGTGACACACGCTTGATATTTTGGTACTTCCTCACCAAACACCATGTCGCGTACGAAGGCGGCGTAATGCTCGGCGTAGACGGGGTTTGTCGAAAGTGCGAGGAGAGCCGCGCGAGACTGGGTCACCGGATCAGCCCGGTAGGCCGGAAACTGATTGGCATAATCCTGGGCGTCCTCGCCCATGATGGTCTCCACCAGATCCCCGATCTCCCCAACCGAAAGGCGGTGCCGGAGGCACTGCAGATCGTAGAGATGGCGGACCAGGGTATGATCCCTTTCCTTCCCGATGCCGGCAAGCTCCATCGCCGTGCGGCGCGTCAGGGCGACGAGTTTTTCGGCCGCCGTCTCCATCACCGACACACACGCGATGCCGGGCACTTCAGGCGGCTCATTGAAGGCCTCGGCCAGAAATGAAGAAACGGGCAGTGTGACGGGCGGCGACAAGAGCGGATCCAGAGTGAGCTCCACCTGGATGGTCGATCGCAGGCCCTGGCCAAGCGCGAACTCTCCGACGTACGGCAGCTGATAAACGATGTACTGGTTTTGGTTCCGAGCTTTCACCTGTGCCTCATCCTTCTCGTCGAATTGAAATCCTGCGGCCACAAGAGCGGCGGAGACAGAGCGCTTTAGCGCACTGAGCTCGCGCTTCAGCGCGGTGCTCTTGAGGTCTTCGTTTCCTGGCAACGGAACGATCTTGAAATCAATGTCCTCGGACATTCTACGAATGAGCTTGTGCGCTCTGGCCAAAGAAGTTCCTCCGCCAAAAACAAACGAGAAGGGGCCTCGCGTCGATAGCCGCGAGGGCGCGAATGGCGGCCACCACGTACAAATCCTTCTCGACAAGCGCCTCGGTCGGGAGTCCGAAGTGAGCCCGCGTTTCGAAAATCCTCTGCCGGGTTTCAGCGTTCAATGAGGAACTCCGTGTTGCCGAGCTTGAGCTTGCGCGAAAAGCGGCCCTTCACGCGGAGAACAGGATTGACGGGCACCTGGGTAGAACGACCCTCGTTGTAAGCGATGCGCGCGGCGGAGGCCTCCCAAGGCACGCGGAGTTTGTCGAGGGTCTCCTGGACGGCGCCGATAAAACCGCGAGTGCTGTCGAGCATGGGCTCGCCTGAGAGCCTGGAGATCACAGCACGGCCGTAGACGCCGTAACCGAGCCTGATCAGCTGTTTGCGCTGCACCAATTCGCGCAAAGCGCGTAGAACTTGGTCCTCACCACCGAGATCGGCAAATTCACGGGGCAAGAACACATCGCTGCGTGTCCGTGCGATGCGGGTCTCGATGCGTTTTCTGAGAGTTGGTCGTGGCATATTTCCTCATTACAAATACCCGACAATTAGGATATGCAAAAACCCGACACTTGTCAACCCGTGTGAACCTCTTTAGAACGGGCATTCCGCATTGCGCGTTGGGGCCCGCGCGCCAACGCTGGATCAAAAAAAGCCCGCGTCCCATGAGGAGCGCGAGCAGATCCAGCTGGGCTCCAAGTGGCCCCTTGGGACAAGGATAAAACGCAGCTAAGTTCGACCCCCTGTGCAGCTGACCTTTCAGGGGCACAAGCCAGATCGACGGGTCACTAAAATCAACCTGGGGACCGTTCGGGATCTTTTCCGTAGGTGTGCTCGGTCTGGATTAGGTTGCCATGACTTTGGCCTTTGTGGATGACGACTTGTCCGAGGGGCGCGTTCTTGGCGAGTTCAATCGTTTTCGCGACCACTTCGGCTTTGGTCGGCCCGGCGACAGACGCCCGTGAGGCGCCTACCAATGAACCTTTCCAATTCCCATGGCGGCCTTCGGTGACGTGGTAGACTTTTCGAGTAGCCATATACGACCGACCAATACCCCATTCCGCCGAAACCGCAACATATTGTTTCAATTTCGGTGTCAGCCACAACATATGGTGTCGCACTAAGTCGCAACGCCAACTTCCGTCCTCTGTTGAATGGTATCCGGCGAGCGCAAAAAAACCCGCGCCCCCGAAGAGGCGCAGGCCGGATAAGCAGCGGCTATTCAGCGGCCGAGGTGAAAATCCACTCGTAGGCCTTTTGGGTCACTAGAGCGAGTTTCGGCAGGTCGTCCCGGCCGAAGCTGTCCGAGGACCTCCATTTTTCTTCGCCCTTCTTGTAGAGGCGGCTGAACGTCACGTTGTGACGGACGGACTCCCCTGCCTGGTCGCGCCAGATGGCGGCCTTGACGGTACCGAGGCGGATTTCGTGGATGGGCTTATGGTTCGTTTTCATGGTGTTGTCTCCTTTGGTTTTTGGTTTCTCCCGTGAGGGATTGCGGCTGAACCACAGGCCGGAAACAGCCCGCCCGTTGTCAATGGGAGCCACACGGGAGCCCAGAGGGCGAATGGAGCGGGCCAGCGGACTTGACTGGGCGGCGAGGCCTGTAAGCCCAAATCCCAAACTCCAAAGGAAGAACCAGCAAAGGAGCACACCCCAACGGACCACGGAATAAGCCCGCTGAAACAGACTCGAAGCGCGCCGTCCAGGCGGTCACCTCGACCAGAGCGGATCGGGAGGAAGTGGCTGAAGCCCCACAAAACGGGCGAGGTATGAAGAAGTCCGAAAAGCAGCTCGGGACGATCTTCCCGCGGTTGGCTGGCCCGGCCGATGGGGATGCCACC
>JALRGB010000284.1 GCA_023253575.1 Verrucomicrobiales bacterium | reverse complement strand
CGAAATCCGCCGCCGCCGCCGCCGCCGCCCCGGCGGAAACCGCCGCCGCCGCCGCCACCGCCCCGGTAGCCTCCTCCTTGATAGCTATCCTGGCGGTAGCCACCGCCTGTGTCTTCATCGTCATAAAACGGCATGTCTCTGTCCTCCTCTTGGTAGTGATAATGAACCGGAAGCATCTTCATCCGGCGTGGCCGTCAGTGAATACGGAAGATTCGAGAAAATCAAGTGGTTATCCATCGGGGAGGAGAATTCTGCTTTGCGGTACGGTGTGGGCGGACGGCGTGGCGTGGCGGATGATGACGCAATAAGGCCAATTGCCGGTTGAGATTTCTCATATCCGCGGAGGCTGACTTTATGAATGCCCTGTGGATTACCCCTGCCTTATCTTTCTTGCTGACCCTGAGCGCACTGGCCGCAGATTGGCCGCGCTGGCTGGGCCCCGACGGCGACCTGACATGGCGGGAAAAAGGATTGGTGGAAAAGTTCCCGGAGGGTGGGCCCGCCGTCCTCTGGCGCGCGCCGGTGGCCAACGGCTACAGCGGCCCTGCCGTCGTTGGCGACCGGGTTTTTCTCAGCGATTACGTGATCGAGACTGGAGTTGTCGACGATCGTCCGGGGACCCGTACGGTCTTGACTGGGGAGGAGCGGGTGCGTGCGTATGACGCAGCGACCGGCAAAGTGCTGTGGTCCTATGGGTATGACGTCCCGCTGAATGTCAGTTTTCCCAATGGCCCGCGGACGACCCCGGCGGTTGAAGGCGAGCTGCTGTGGTCACTGGGAGCCGAAGGGCACTTGGTATGCCTGCGGGTCAAGGACGGGTCAGTGGTGTGGAAAAAGGAATTAAAGAAAGAATACCAGCAGGTGGAGGCTCCGTTCTGGGGGTACGCGCACCATCCGGTCATTCACGGAGATCTGCTTTATTGTCTGCCCGGAGGGGAGGGGACGACCGTGGTCGCCTTCAACAAAAAGACTGGCGCCGAAGTCTGGCGAGCACTCACGGCCAAGGATCCTGGGTACGCCCCTCCAGTGGTCATCACCCGCGGTGGCCGCGACATCCTTATCGTCTGGCACCCGGAGGCCCTTTGCGGCCTCGATGCTGCCACCGGAAAGGTGTTCTGGTCGATCCCGTTCAGTGCCGCTTATGGCATGTCCATCATGGCTCCACGAGTGGGTGGTGATCACGTTTTTGTCGGCGGCATCGTTAAAAAATCCTTGCTGGTCAAACTCTCCGCTGATGGCACGGCCGCAGAAGTCGAGTGGACCGGCGCCCCAAAACAAGCGCTCTCGCCGAAAAATGGCACGCCGCTCGTCTGGAACGGCCACCTCTACGGCTGCGATGCCGACGGCGAAATGCGCTTTGCCGACCTCGTGACCGGCGACCGCCTCTGGAGCAGCGAGGAGCCTCTCAAGGGAGAATCGCCCAATTCCGGCACTTTTTTCATGGTCCGCCTGACTGAGGCCGCTCCGGGTGCACCTAATCACCTGATCGCCAATGATCTCGGTGAATTAGTGCTGGCGGACGTGTCGCCTGCGGGATACAAAGAAGTCTCGCGCGCCCAGGTGCTCAAGCCGACCACTCCGGGGATGGGTCGCACTGTGGTCTGGAGTCATCCTGCTTTCGCGCGGCAGTGCGTTTTCTTGCGCAACGACCGGGAAATGATCTGCGTCTCGCTCGCCCAATAGGGGAGCGGGCTTTGTTTTTCTGAGGCTGTGGGGTGCGAATTGTCTTCGATTTCGCTTGGCGGACCGGCCTATTCTTGGGCACACTGATGAATGGTTGTCTGGTTTTCCCTGATGACTGGACTTCCTGTTTCCTTAAATTTGCATTCATCCATGTCTCGTTTATTTCGATTTGCCGCCGCCCTGTGGGCGACCGCGGCTGGCGTGTCCGCTGAGCAGGTTGCCATCACGGAGGTTATGTATAATCCGGCCGGTTCGGCCCCGGAGTTTGTGGAGGTGTTGAATCTGACCAGCAATCGGATTGACATGGCTGAGTGGAAGTTGGCTGGGGGAGTGGCTTTGACGTTGCCTAAATTTGATGCGGCGGTGCCGTCGGCGCATTTTCTTCGTGAATATGAGCGGGTGATTTTCAGTTCGGCTGATCCGGCGGCGACGCGTCTGGCCTATCCGGCGCTGGCGGCCGGGACGCGAGTTTTCGGGCCGTGGACGGGGAATTTGAACAATGCGGGTGACACCATCACGGTGGTGGACGCGGTGGGTGCGCTGCAGAGTGAGGTGACGTACAAGGATGATACTGAGTGGCCGGTAGCGGCGGATGGGGCTGGGCATTCATTGGTTTTGATCAATGAAAACCGGGCGGTCGACGACTGGCGCAACTGGCGGGCCAGTCCGCGGCCGGGCGGTAGTCCGGGGCAGGATGAAGCGCGGCGGCCGGAAGAACCGCTGGCGGTGAGCGAGCCGTCATTGGTGTCATCCTATGTGGTAACTGACTATACGAGCACCCCGGCGACCGGTGGAGTGCCGGCTCCGGCGCGCCTGACCGACACCAAGTGGAAATTTTATGCGGAGACGGCGGCGCCTCCGGCCGGCTGGAATGCACCGGGATTTGATGATGCGGCGTGGGGGCCGTCGGATCCGGCGCTTGGGTATGCTCCTTTTGGATTTGAGCCGGCCACCGTGTCGGCGACGTTTCCGGGCATTCGCACGCCGGTGACGGCTAACCAGCCCTTGAGCACCTATTATTTTCGCACGACGTTCCAGTGGAATGGGGCGCTGACCGGTCTTACGGCGAGTTTCGATCAATTTCTGGATGACGGGGCGGTGGTGTGGCTGAACGGGCAAATGTTGGTGCGCGAGCGGATGACGACCGGGACGGTGACGCATGCTTCGCTGGCCAATGCGGAGTCGCCGGACGGGACGGAAGAGACCGGCCGCATGCCGGTGGCGGCGGCCGTTCTGAATGGCAAACTTGTGGCCGGGACGAACACGCT
>JALRGB010000249.1 GCA_023253575.1 Verrucomicrobiales bacterium | reverse complement strand
GCGTCGATGCGTGAGATGTATGGGGACACGGTGCATGGGCGACAGACATTGATGGCGCGGCGATTATTGGAGAGGGGAGTGCGTTTTGTGCAACTTTGGCATGGGGCGGGCCAGCCGTGGGACCATCATGAATCCATTGAGGGTGGGCTGAGGGCGCAAGCTGGGCAGATTGACGGTCCGATTGCGGCGCTCATGACGGACTTGAAGCAGCGCGGCATGTTTGAGGACACGTTAATTTTGTGGGGCGGCGAGTTTGGCCGGACGCCGTCAGTGGAACTGGCGGAAGGCGGCGCTTCCAAGCTGGGTCGCGACCACAACCATTATGGATTTAGCGTCTGGATGGCTGGAGGCGGCATCAAAGGGGGACAGGTGTATGGAGCGACCGATGAATTCGGTTTCAAGGCGGTGGAGAATCCGGCCAGCGTGCATGATTTGCATGCCACCATGTTGCATTTGCTGGGATTCGATCATGAGCAGCTGACGTACCGTCATGCCGGGCGCGATTTCCGGCTGACGGATGTTTCGGGGGAGGTCATGAAGTCGATTCTGGCGTAAAGTCGGACGTTGCGACGGACCTGATCGCGGCGACAGTCATGAATGTCATCTGATGCTGACGACACGCTCCGGGAGAAGGTGTTGGTTTTATTGCGATCGGCCGGGTACCAACCGTTGACGAAGTCAGGGTTGGCTCGTGTGCTCGGGCTGCCTCCGGATGAGCGGGCTCGTTTTCGCGGAGTGTTGAGAGGGCTGGAGAACGAAGGAGTGGTCCTGTGCGGACGGAAGTCAGCGTACACGTTGCGTCAGCGCACGCCGGGGGGGATGACGGGGACGCTGCGATTGTTGCATACGGGCGGGGCTCATTTTACGCCGGACCGTCATGATCCGGAGACGCTGACGGCGATGCGGGTGCTCGGGCTGGATGTGGGGCGGATGGCGGCCATTTATGTGCCGTCTTCGGAGACGGGCATGGCGTTGCCGGGTGACCGGGTGGTGGTGAAGGCTGGGATGAATCGGGCGCGTGACGGGGTGGAAGGTCGGGTGGTGCGGATTCTGGAGCGCAGCCAGCGAGGGTTTGTGGCCACCGTGCAAAAGCGCGGCCACGTCTTGGTGTTGCGGCCGGATGATCCGGCGATGCCGGAATTATTTGATGTGGTGACGGACGAGCGCACGGTGGTTCCAGCTGGCCACAAAGTGCTGGCGCGGGTCGAGTCATGGGAACCGGGAGGCCGGCGGCCGGTGGCGCGGTTGGTGAAATCGTTGGGCCCGGCCGACACGCCTGGCATCACCATTTTGGCGTTGGTGCACAAGTACGGACTGCCGCTGGGGTTTTCGCACGAAGTGTTGCGGGAGGTAGACGGGTTTTCCTCGACGATTCCGGACAGCGAGTTTGAGGTGCGGGAAGACTGGCGGGATCGCGACGTGATCACGATTGACCCTGATGATGCGCGTGATTTTGATGATGCGATCTGGGTGCAGGCGTTACCTGGCGGCGGGTGGGAGCTGGCGGTGCACATTGCGGATGTGAGTTATTACGTCCGGCCGGGGACGGCGCTTGACCGGGAGGCGTCCGAGCGTGGGACCAGCGTGTATTTGGCGGACCGGGTTTTGCCGATGTTGCCGGAGAAGCTGAGCAACGGGTTATGCAGTTTGCAGCCTGGGGTCGACCGATTAACGAGGGTGGCGGTGATGCGATTTGATGCCAAGGGGCGGCGCACGCAGGCGCGATTTGGGCGGGCGGTGATCCGCAGTCGTCGTCGGTTCACGTATGAAGAAGCCTTTGCGGAGATGAAAGCGGCCGATCCGGCGCGGCGTTCGGCGCCCCTCGACCGGGCGTGGCCGCTGGCTTCCTTATTGCGGCGCAAGCGATTTGCCGCGGGCTCGTTAGATCTTGATTTTCCTGAAGTGCGGGTGGTTTTGAATGGTCGAGGTGAGCCGGTCGGGTTGAAGACGACGCATAATGATGAGAGCCATCAATTGATTGAAGAATTCATGTTGGCGGCGAACGAAGCGGTGGCGAAGGCGGTCAAAGACGCGCGGGTGCCCGGGGTGTATCGGGTGCATGATGACCCGGATGAAGCTAAGCTCGAGGAATATGCGACTTTGGTCGCGAGTAGCGGCTTGCGAGTGGGTGATTTGACGCAGCGGTCCGAGTTGCAGCGGCTGCTGGCCATGGCCAAAGGGCGTCCCGACGAGCATGCGTTGAAGCTGGGGTTATTAAAAAGTTTGAAGCGGGCGGTCTATTTGGCGGAACCCCGCGGTCACTATGGTTTGGCCAAGGGAGATTACACGCATTTTACCAGTCCGATTCGGCGGTATGCGGACCTGCTGGTGCATCGGATTTTGGGTAATTTGGAAGCGAAGCAGGGCAGCCGTGCGGACGTGGCCGAGCGCACGCCATCGCAGGCGCGAATGGTTGATCTTTGCGAGCATTTGAGTGTGACTGAGCGCACGGCGGCTGAAGCGGAGTTGGAGAGCCAGCGGCTCATGCAGACGGAATATTTTGCGGGGTTATTGAGGCGGAAAACGCCGGTCTCGTTTCCGGCGGTGATTGTTGAGGTCCGGAGGATGGGAGTTTTTGTCGAGTTGCGCGAGTGGCCGGTGCGTGGGCTGGTGCGTGCGGAGGATTTTCCGGAAGGTGATTTCGAGTATGACGCGGGGGGCGGTCGGTTTTTTTGTCGACGCCCGCGTTACAATCTTGCGCCTGGCCGCGAGGTCACGGTGATCCCGTGGCGGGTCCATCGGGAGCGGCGATTGATTGATTTCAAGATGATTGGGTGAGAGAGGGGGGAGATGGAGGAGCGAGAGTGACTCGGCTGCAGTGGGGCTTGTGGTGAGGGTGAGCGCGGGTACTCTTGGGACTGATCGGACTGGATTATTTCGTTTTAACTTTCTTTTCATGAAACCCAAAGTTCTTGGTTGTGTGGGCGTTTTGCTGGTGCTTTTGCTTTTGGCGAGCGTTTTGCTGAATGTTGGGCTCTGGGTGGGCCAAGCTGGAGCTGGGTTTGCGATGGACGGGGGAGCACCGGTGTTGCGATCGGCGCCCTTTGAAGCCGAGCAGTTGGTGGCGGCGGACGAGCCGGGCACGCGTGATCGTATTGTCCAGCTGGATGTGACTGGGGTGATTACGGGTGACAGCGGGCCTGGGGGTGGATCGATGGTGGAAGAGATCAAGCGGGCGCTGCATCAGGCCGTTGAGGACTCGCGGGTGAAGGCGATTGTGTTGCGCATTGATTCTCCGGGCGGCGAAGTGACGGCCTCGGACACGCTGTATGCGGCGGTCAAAGAGGCGGCGGCCAAGAAGACGGTGGTGGCGTATCTGGACAGTGTGGCCGCGTCGGGTGGCTATTATATTGCCTGCGGAGCCGAGCGAATTGTGGCGCATCCGACGGGGATTACCGGGAGCATTGGAGTTATCATGTCCGGGTATGGAGTGCAGGGATTGATGGAGAAGGCAGGGGTTGAGACGCGAACGTTCAAGAGTGGAGCGATGAAGGATGCGGGGGCGATGTCGCGGGCGATGACCGAGCCGGAGCGGGCATTTTTCCAGGACTTGGTGATGCGGAACTACGAGCGTTTTGTGGGCATTGTTTCGGCGGCCCGCGGGGTTTCGGTGGATCTATTGCGCGCTGGGGTGGCGGACGGGCGGGTGGTACTCGGAGAAGCGGCGGTGGCGGAAAAGCTAGCTGACGAAGTCGGGTATGTGGAAGCGGCGTATGAGGCGGCGCGGCGGCTGGCCGGGGTGGATGATGCCGAGGTCGTGCGGTACACGCGCACGCCGGGCTGGCGAGATTTCCTTGGGTTTTTGGCTGAGTCAGGAGGTGGGGCGGGTGGTGGTGCGATGAAAGTGCAGGTGGAGGTACCGGGGCTGAGCGGACCTGCGATGCGACCTGGGCGTTGTTATTTTTTGTGGACGGGGGGGGCGGAGTAAGCCACGAGCCTTTGTGACTGCTGTTACGGCTAGCCACCAGATTTTATTGGATGTGGTGCAGTGCTTATTGTGGGCGCTGCCGCTCGGGTTGTTGGCGCACCATTGGTTTGGCGAGCGGGTGATTTCGTTGGCCGGGTGGGACGGTCGTCCGCGGCCTGGGGTGCCGTCGGATTATACCGACTTGGTGGTGGCGGTGGGGTTGATTTTTCTTTTACGGTGGCAGGTCGTGCAGGCTGGGGTGATGGGCGAGCGGGTGACCGGGCGGGATTTGGGGGTGGAGGATGTGGTGGCGTCGGTGTTCGGGCAGGTGGTGATGTGGATGGGATTGTTATTTTATTTACGCGGGTTGCGTCGGCGCGGGCTGACGGCGTGGCTTGGGCTACCGGATGCTCGGCGGCTGGCGGTTTTGGCGCCGTTGGCGGTCGTCTGGACGGTATTGGCAGGAGTGGTGGTGTATGGGGCGGCGTGGCTGATGAACACGAAAGTCTGGCCATCGCTAGGATTTGAGCCGGCGGCGCAGGACATTGTTCGGGAGCTGGCGGAGAACCCGAATCTCATGGTGCGTGGGATGATTATCTTGGCGGCGTGTGTGGTGGCGCCGGTGGTCGAGGAAACGCTTTTCCGAGGGTTTTTGTATCCGGCATTGCGGCAGGGGACGGATGCTCCTTTTGCGACGATTTTCACGGCGGTTTTGTTTGGGGCGGTTCACGGCACGTTGGCGGGGCTGGTACCGCTGGCGTTGTTGGGCGTGATGTTGGTGTTGGCGTACGAGTGGTCGCGCGGGCTGGCCTTACCCGTGGCGATTCATGCCTTATTCAACGTGTTGAGTTCGGCTAGTTTGTGGACCAACGGGCTACCGGTGGAGCCATGAGTCAGGGAGTGACGATATCTGGGCTGGGCGAAGACCGGCTGGTGGCGCAACTGACGGTTGGGTTACCGCTGACGTCGTCGGTGGTGCTCGGGCCCGGAGACGATTGTGCGGTCATGCGTCCGCCGACGGGGAGAGGACGCTATCAGCTTTTGAAAACGGATGTG
>JALRGB010000246.1 GCA_023253575.1 Verrucomicrobiales bacterium | reverse complement strand
ATCTCACCGGCCTTTTCCACAACGACCAAATCGCCAACCCGCACGTCCTTGCGCTGTAGTTCCTCTTCATTGTGCAGGGTGGCTCGGCTGACCGTACTGCCGCTTAACAAAACTGGCGTCAGGTTGGCCACGGGAGTGAGCACACCCGTGCGGCCAACTTGGATCTCGATTGAAGTAACCCTCGTCTCAGCCTGTTCCGGGGCGTATTTAAATGCCATCGCCCAGCGCGGCGCTTTGCTCGTCGTGCCCAAAAACCTCTGATCAGCCAGACTGTTGAGTTTGACGACAGCTCCGTCTGTTTCGTAGGGTAAAGTTCGACGAAATGAGTCGAGCTCGCGAATGGCAGCCAGCAATTCTGGTAGCGAGCGCACTTTTTTCCACCACGGGGTGCGGGGCAGTCCGCAGTGGTCGAGCAAGGCAAACAATTCCTCCTGCCGGGCAGCGTGCAGTCCGTCGGTGTTGCCAAAGCCATGGACGATGATAGCGAGCGGACGGCGCGCCACGAGGCGGGAGTCGAGCAATTTTAAGGTGCCGGCTGTCGAGTTGCGGGGATTAGCGAAGACCGGATCGCCGGCCTCGGCGCGCTGGGCATTGAGTGCTTCAAACGCGGCATTGGGCATGTAGACTTCGCCGCGAACCTCGAGGTTGGCCGGGGCGGTCGACGGCAGTCGCAGCGGTAGGCCGCGGATCGTGCGCACATTGACGGTAATGTCGTCGCCCGTGGTGCCATCACCGCGGGTGGCCGCATATTTCAAGGCATGGTTTTCGTAGCGCACCGCCACCGCCACACCGTCGATTTTGGGTTCCACGATCATTTCGATGGCCGGACTAATGGCGGCCAGTAAATCATCGACGGGAGGTGTGGAAGCCGTCTGGCGTGCAGCCAGTCCCTTGCTGACCCGCTGGTAGAAATCCGCCACTTCCGCTTCGGAATACGTGTTATCCAGACTGAGCATCCGTTCGGGATGCGTGATTTGCTGAAAGCCGGTCAGCGGCTGTCCTCCGACTCGCCGGGTCGGGGAATTCTCAGAGGCCAAGTCCGGCCACGTTTTTTCTAAGTCCGCCAGCTCGCGCATCAACTGATCAAATTCACGATCAGTGATTTCCGGGTGTGCTGTGACGTAATAGAGACGGTTGTGCCTCTCCAGTTCAGCCGTTAAAAATAAGATGCGAGCTGCCGCCTGTTCGTGGGTCATGAAGCGAGTGAGCGCTTGCTCTGACCATCGTCAAGGGTCAATCGCTGGCGGGGTCGGGGAAAAGTTTTGCGGCCTTCTTATTTCATTAATTCCATGATTTTTGGCGTGATGGCGCCGGCCCAGATGTCATAGCCTTTTTCGCTGAGGTGGAGGAAATCAGGCATGACGTCTTTCGGGGCAGTACCGTCTTCATTAAGGAATTTTGAGGCGAGGTCGAGATAGTGGACGTGGGTGCCGTCAGCGATATCCTTGAAGAGGGTGCTGGCTTCGGCCACCTGCTGGCGCAGCGGGCCATCGGCCATTTCATCGCGCGGAAAGATGGCGAGCAGCAGGATTTTTGCTTCGGGGATTTTCGACCGCAAAGTGGAAACGATGGCTTTGACGCCATCGGCGGTTTGTTGTGGATTAGATGAATTATGGCCCACGTTGTTGGTGCCGATCATGATGACGATGACTTTCGGAGCGAGTCCGACGAGCTCGCCATGGGCGAGGCGCCAGAGGACATGCTCCGTGCGGTCACCGCTGAATCCGAAATTTGCCGCTTTGAGTGGAGCAAAGTTCTTTTCCCAAGCCGGTTGCCCTTCCCATCCTTGGGTGATGGAATCGCCCAGAAAGGCAAGATCGATCCCGCCCGCTTGCGTTGTGGCCACGCACTTGGTGTGACGTTCGACCCACCACGCTTCCCCATCGCGCGGGACCGGGGTGGTCGCAATGTGCGTCGGAGGCTCCGCCACCAAAGATGTCATGAAGAGCAGACTGGCAGCGAAAAGGAGCGGTAATTTCATGTAAAAAATGAAGAAGTGTGATGGCTCTGGCAAGGAGTAGTGGGCGGATGCCCGCTGTCAACGATGGGGAAGCTGAATTCAGCGGGTTTCCTCACTGGTTACGCGGCGGTGGACGGTGATTGTAGATTCTTCAGCGCGGCGGCCCGCGACGATTGGCGGTGGCCTCCTCTGGCTTTCTCTGGCTTCCACGGATTCCCGCGCATTCGTACTCCTCGTTTGCTGCAAAGTGTCGATTTCGCGTTAGAGTGATCTCCTTTCATGCTGACTGTCTCCGAAATCTCCAAGGCCTATGCCGGCCGCACTCTCTTTCAGAACGTCTCCCTGCAGATCAATCGGGGGGATCGGCTGGCGCTGGTAGGCCCGAATGGAGCGGGGAAAACGACGCTTTTTTCCATTATTCTGGGTGAAAATACGCCTGATGACGGGCGCATCAGCTGGGAGAAGGGGACACAAATCGGGTTTCTTCCGCAGGAAAGCGCGCCCGTGGGCGATGAGACGGTTTTGCAGCTGGCGACAGGGGTTACAGCTGACGGCGGGCATGAACCCGATTGGGAGCTTGAACCCAAGGCCAAAACGATCCTGCGAGGACTGGCTTTCCGTGAGAGTGATTTCGATCGTCCGGCCAAAACGCTTTCGGGTGGGTGGGTCATGCGGGCGCATCTGGCCCGGCTGCTGGTCATGCAGCCGGACTTGCTGCTGCTCGACGAACCGACCAACCACCTCGACCTTGAATCGCTGGTGTGGTTTCAGAACTATCTGAAAAACTACGAAGGGGCCATTTTGCTGATTTCCCACGACCGTGAATTCATCAACCAGCTGGTCGATTCGATCGTTGAGCTCGCTCATCAGCGGATCACCCGGTATCGTGGCAATTACGAATCGTATTTGGCGGACAAAGCAGCGCGCGAAGACCGTCAGAAAAATGCCTTTGATCAGCAGGAAAAGGAGATCGAGCGACTGACGGCCTTGGCTAACAAGTTCCGGGCCAAGGCGAGCAAAGCCTCATTTGCGCAGAGTTTGCTGACGCGTATCGACCGCATGGAGCGGATTGAGGCCCCGTTGAATGCGGAGAAGACGGTTAAATTTCGTTTCCCGCAGCCGGCTCGATCTGGCCAACGGGTGATCTCGTTGAAGGATGTGGATTTTGCGTATGGCGAGTCGTTGCGGGTCTATGACAAACTGAATTTCGAAGCGGAGCGTGGCCAGCGCACGGTATTGGTCGGGCCGAATGGTGCGGGTAAGTCGACATTGTTGAAGTTATTGGCCGGGGTGTTGACGCCGCAGGCGGGGGAGAGGGTTTTGGGTCACAATGCGACGCCTGGGTATTTTGCGCAGTATCGTGGGGACATGTTAAACCCGAAGCGCAGCGTACTGGAGGAGGCATTGGAGCTCGACCGTCGCCCGCCGGAGCAACTCGCTCGCACGCTGCTGGGGAGTTTTCTGTTTCGTGGCGATGACGTATTCAAGCCGGTCGGGGTTCTCAGCGGGGGGGAGAAGACGAGGCTGGCGCTGGCCAAGATGTTGCTGGATCCGCCTAATTTGCTTTTGATGGACGAGCCGACGACGCACCTCGACATCGGCAGTATCGACGCCTTGATTGCCGCGCTCCAGGACTACGAAGGCACCCTGATTTTCATCAGCCACGATGTCCATTTTATCCGCGCCATGGCTGGTAGCGTGTTGCACATAGGCGCCGGCAAACTGACGCCGTATGCAGGTGATTATGGGTACTATCTGGACAAAACCAAGGCTACCAATGCCCGGACCGCGCTGACCTCCGGCGAGAAGCTGACGGATTCTCGCCCCACCAGCCAAGGTGCCGGTGGCGGCGGCAAGGTGAAACTCTTTAAAACCCGCGAGGAGAAACGCGCCGAAGCCATGGCGCGCGAAGCGCAGGCCAAAGCCAAAAAAGAACTGGAAAAAAACGTCGTCGTGGCCGAAGCCGCCATCGCTACCGCCGAACTCAAATTGAAAAATTTGACGATTGAACTCGAAAAACCGCAAACGTACGCCGACGGCGGACGCGCGCTGCGGCTCAATCGTGACGTGATGGCGACCCAAGAAGAAATTGCGCGCCTGACCGAAGCCTGGGAAAAGGCGCTGGCGCGAGTGGAGGCAGCAAAATTGGCGGATTAACAAACGAAGCCGCGGCTAAAGCAGCGGCTACGCCGCCTCTGGCTGGGTTTCGGCAGTTTTGACAGTGGTCTGGGTCAGCAGAATTAGTCCTCCCGCGTCCGTCTTGCTTTGCTTTGCTTTGCAAATGACCCTGACTTGCCTCGGCACCAGTGGCTCCGCGTACGCCACCTGCGAAGACGCCATCCGCCTCGTTGTCTTTGTCACTCGGCGGGTCGCCTCGAGGACGAACCCACTCTCGTGATCGATCCGTTGTAAGCCCCAGCTTTCCCAGCCCACAGGCCAAAATACCGCTGGCAGAACCGCATTGACAACGAGGAACCCATTCTTATCGCTCCTTTTTGAAAGCTGTGACGCTTTATGCCGGCGTTGGGGCTGGTTATGGGGCCGTTTTCGTCGATGGGTCAAACTCCACCAATCCTTCCGAGCCCGGAATCAATCATTTCAACTCGGAGCCAGATGCTTCTAGCGGTGGCCTTG
>JALRGB010000242.1 GCA_023253575.1 Verrucomicrobiales bacterium | reverse complement strand
AGGCGGTACTTCTGCTTCTCGTACGCCTTGCGGCGCATCAGGTTCCTGTACGGGTACACCGCGGTGCGCCAGTTGTCCACCAGTTCGTCGTCGCCGTTGTGCAGGCGTGCGCTGTGGACCTGGGCCACCGAGGCCGAGGCGAGCGGGGCGGTGGACAGCTCGCTGAAGACCTCCTGCCAGGGCCGGCCCAGGGTCTGTTCGACGATCTGCTGGATGAACCGCTGGCGACGCTGGCCGCCTCCACCGGCCCACTGCCAGTCGCCCATTGGCTCCGCGTGCTCGCGGGTGAAGCTCAGTCTCTGGAAAATGCGGCCCGAGCTCGCCTCATTGCGCGCGGCATTCTGCGCGAGGAAAAGCGCAAACTCCTCTGGGTCTTTGGCATCCGGCGGTATCCAACCGCCGACGACCGCGAACTCGTCGAGGTGCGCACCCGGCTTTCCGCGCTCATTCTGGGCGATGACCTACCCGACCCTCGGGACGCGATTCTCATCGGCCTGCTGACCGCTAGCCGCTTGCTGAACCACCTGTTCCCGGAAGCCGCTATTCAGGCGCGAGAAGGCCGTATTGCCACCCTCGCTCGTATGGATCTGGTTGGGCGTGAAGTTTCGACCGCGGTGGAAGCGATCGTCAAACTTATCAGCAGTTCGGCCCTCTCACTGCGCCTGTAAATTACAACCAGATGGGAGTGACATATTCGCCACTTGAGGAGCCGCAGGCGGCGTTTAGTCAAGCCGCGGTTTTATGAGTGAGCTTCTGGCAAAATTCCTCGTTGGCATTACGCTGTTTCTGCACGGGGTTGCCGGTGTCCGCACTCAGTTGCAGGGACTGACGAGCCGGCGCCTGAGTCGACAACTGGCCCGATGGTCGGACCGTCGGCTCATGGCTGCGACTGGGGGATTTCTTTTTGGCGCCATCACCCAAAGCTCTACGGCGGTCGCATTCATTCTTAACAGTTTGATTTCCAGTGGACTGATGCCGCTCTCAAAAGCGCTTCCGGTCGTAGCCTGGGCCAATGTCGGAACTGTTCCGCTCGTCTTTTTTGCCTCGCTCAACATCCATCTCGTCTTCCTTTATGTGCTAGGCACGGCGGGCCTTGCCATTGCCTTTGAGATCGGCACCTCCCGCTATCGCGCCCTCCTCCACTCACTCTTCTCCATCGGTCTCCTCTTCCTCGGACTCAAACTGATGAAGGAAGCCTTCGCGCCCCTCCCAGAATTTCCCGTTTTTCAAAAGGCCGCCATCCTGCTGCACAGTTCGCTGCTGATGACTTTTGCCACCGGCGCGTTGCTGCGCCTTTTCATTCAATCGTCATCGGCGATCGCCGTAGTCGCCATCGCCCTCCATGAGGGCGGCCTGCTCACGCTACCTGAAGCGGCCTTGATGATGTATGGCAGCGGCGTCGGCGTCGGCCTGACCATTGCCCTGCTCTCCTCAAACCTCCGCGGCGTAGCCCGCCAGCTCACCCTCTTCCAAGCCCTCATTAACGCAGGGGCCGGCATCCTGCTGGGAACAATCGCGTTCCTCGAACACCGCCAAGTGCTCCCGCCACTCCTCAGCCGCCTGCAAAACCTCGCTCCTTCCCACTCCCCCAGCCTGCAACTGGCCATCGCGTTTCTCCTTCTGCAAAGCACCACCCTGACCCTGGCCACCCTCTTCAGCCGATGGATGCCTGGCTGGCTGCAAAAACTCAGCCCGCCCACCCCCGAACAAGATCTCTCCAGACCCCGCTTCCTCTGCGATAATGCCCTCGCCGATCCCGAATCAGCCCTCAGCTTGGCCGAACAAGAACAAAAACACCTCCTCCGTCACCTCCCCGCCCAGCTCGATTCTCTCCGCCCCCAGCCCGCCACCGCTCTCCCCTCCATCGCGCCAGCCATCCGACACCAAGCCATCATCAAAGTCAGCGGCGATATCCAAGCGTATCTGCGAGAACTCGTCGAACAACACAATGACCCCGCCACTTCCTCCCGGTTGCTCGGCGTGGAACAACGGCAGTCCATCGTCCTCCCGCTCTGCCAAAGCGTGCACGAGTTCGTCGAAACGATCTCGCGCCAAGAAAAACCCGCGACCACCCCACGGCTGACTCAGCTCATCGAGAGTCTCGACACCTTGATTCTCACCATGCTGGATGCCATTGATTCCCGCGACCCCGACGACTTGACCATGCTCATGCATATGACCGCCGACCGCGGTGGCCTCATGGAACGACAGCGGCGCAATCTGATCGAATCTACGCCAGAAATCGATCATTCCAGCAAATCAGACTTTTTCTACCTG
>JALRGB010000201.1 GCA_023253575.1 Verrucomicrobiales bacterium | reverse complement strand
CGACCGCGAGGACAATGACATCGTCCCCGCCGCAGCCGTCGGCTGGTGCACTTGGCTGATCAGCCTCACCCCTTCCCCCTCCCCCAGCGCCCATTCGTGGTTCTCGCTTCAACAATGGCTAATGGACAACGTCATTGCCCGCCCACCGTTCCTGTGCGAACCTCTAATCTCTCCTGTTTGTCATCCAGCTTCCCACGGCCCATGAGTCGACTTTCCATTTCCTGCCCGAATTGCAACCAAACCACCCGGGTGGATTTGTCGCTAAACCTCACAACACAAAAATGTGACCGCTGCGGGGTTCGGTTTAGCTCAGTAAATACCGGACTGGCCGGCTCGCGCGAACGCCAACAGCAACAACCACCCGACTGGCGCCGGACAAAAGCCGGAGAATGGGAGACCTCCCCGCAGCCCGCCGCCAGCCAGAGGGCTCCACACTCACGGACTTCTCTCGCCGCCTGGATCGCCGTCGCCACCGCATTGCTCGTGGTCACCGCCACCGCCATCACCCTCGCCCGCCGCGGCAGCGGCTCACCAAACCCCGTCACCCCACCCCTACTTGGCAGCGGCCTGACCGGATCATCCGACGGAGCCCTGCCCGCCGCCAGCAACTACGAGACGCTGCGAGAAAACATCACCGCCGCCACCGCCGCCGCTCAACAATACCTCGCCGTCAAAAATATCGAAGAATTGCTCCCCCTCATCCAAAATCGAGAGGCCCTCGAGAAACGCGTGCGTTTCTACTACACTGAAGGAGAAGGCCGTAACAAACTTCCCATGCCTCCGTTCACGCTGGCCCCAGCCGACCGCCAGATCTTCGTCCATGCCATCCAGTCCGTCGTCATTTCATACGAAACACCAGGCCAGGTGCCGCGAGCGGTAGCCGTCCGCCAAGAAGCTGACGGCCGCTGGTTGATCGACTGGCCCAGCGCCGCCGCCCTCAACGAGGTACCCCTCACCACGTTTCGGTCCGAACGCCACACCCAGCCACGCCTCTTCCGAGTGCTCGCCACCCGCGACGATTATTATAACCGCTCCTTCCCTAGCGACGCCGATTGGGTCTGCCTCCGGCTAGAAGATGCCACCCAAGAACATCACTTCTTCGCCTACGCCCGCCGCGGCACCGAGGCCGCCCAAAAAGCGCTCGACTCCCGCCTGCCAAAACGCGGCACCGGCACCCCCATCACCGTCCGCCTCCGCTTCCCCCCACTGTCGCCCTCGGATGATCAAGTGGAAATCACCGAACTCATCCGCCTCGGATGGGTCATGAATGACGCCTCCCAAGAACCGGGCTTCGACCCGCCCCCCGAATCAATCCCGTCAAAGAAGCCACTTGAAACAGGCCGATGAGCCGCCAGTATCTGCACTAATCTAAAGATTTTCCATTTCTGTCCTTGCCGCTGGTGACGTGTCTGTGATAGACCTCGATCTCTCCGGTAAATTTCCTACCAAACCAACCGCCATATCTCGCCCGTCATGTGGAAGACCCTGTCCATCGTCGCCGCCATCCTCACGGCTGGAGCCGCTTTTTTTAGCTACAAGAACCTCGAGCAGTTAAAATCTGAACGTGTTCTTCTCGCCATCGCCCAAGCCAATCAGGCCGCAGCTGAGAAACACCTCGCCGAGGTGAAACAATCGCTCGCTGCCGATATTGATGGCAGGAAGAAAACAGAAGCCGAACGCGACCAAATCATCGCTGAAACCGAGGCCCTGAAACCGAAAATCGATGCGGTCACAAAACAAATCGAGGAAAAACAAGCCGAACTCGAAGTCGTCACCACTCGCTGGACCGATGTCAAAAAACAGGTGGCCGACTCCGGTGGTATCGACCAGCTGAAATTGCAGCTCACTTCGCTGACCCAGCAAAAAGATTCTCTCGACGGCGCGATTGCTGAACTGAAAAACAACACCGCCGCCGCCTCCAACCGGTTTAACGAACTCAATCAGACCATCGCCGATCTGCGACGCCAAGAAACTTGGCAAGCCCGCGGCATCATGCCCGATGGGTTCCGCGCCTCCATCGTACAAGTCGATCGCGCTTACGGCTTCATCACCCTCAGCGCCGGCAACAATCGCGGCGTCGTCTCCGGCGCCACGCTGGACATCAAACGGGGCGGTACCAATATCGGTCAGGCTAAAGTGACCAACGTCGAGCAAGGCTACGCTATCGCCGATGTCCTCGGCGTCAGTGCCGCAGAAATTCAGGTCGGCGATACCGTCACCGTGTCCTCGGTTTCCAACGCCAAAAATGTTTCCGCTCCAACGCCTGCCCCAGCAGCCCCAGCAGGGACATCGGCAGCCGCCACCACCACTCCGGCCGAAACAACCGCTCCCGCGGCAGCCGAAGCTCCCGTCGATCCATTCGCCGCCACCCCCGGTGATTCAGCAGCCGCAACTCCCACGGAAACACCTGCTGAGCAACCAGCGGAAGCTCCTGCTGATCCCTTCGGCAACTAATTCACGATCTGCCCACCCGGCCCGTTCCTACCTTTTCGTCACTTACTAGCATTCTCCACCATGCTGACCAAACTGCTCTTTATCATTTGTGCCATCGCCCTCGCTGGAGGGACATTCCTCGGCTTCAAAAACCGCCAGGACTTCATTGCCACTCGCAAAGAAAAAATCGAAATCAACAGCAATCAACTCAAGCCTACTCTGGAAAAAATTGACCAGCAGGTTGAGACGATTAGCGAAGAGATCGGTAAGTGGAAAGACGCCGTCGCCTCGAAGGCCGAGAAAGGAGTGGCCAAGACGAATGCCGAAGCCAATCTGAAATCGAAGGATACAGATCTGGCCAAGGTCGGCGGAGAAATAACAGCCAAACAAACCGAGCTGACTTCGTTGGAAGCGCAACTGACCCAACTCCTCGGCAATGAAACCATCGACAGCATCCAAGCCAAGATCGATGGACTGAATCAGCAAATCGCTTCCCTCACGACAGATCAGGAAAACGCTACCAAGGAATATGATCTGGCCAAAGGCCGGGTCGCCGACCAAGAAAGTAGCGTAGCTTCACTCCGCCGGTCCGCCGCTGACCGCAACAAAGGCATCAGCCTGAACGCACTCGAAGCTACCGTCATCGCTACCAATAAAGATTACGGCTTTGCCGTCATCAATGCAGGTCAGGATCGCGGCGTCACCGGAGGATCGAAACTCATCGTCAAACGCGGCAATCAGCGGATCGGCACCCTCAATATCAGCTCGGTCAGCGCTACCAAAACCATTGCCGACATCGAAGCCGGTTCAGTGCCCGAAGGCATGGCCATCAGCCCTGGCGATACGGTCATTTTCGAAAAAGTGCAGCGCTAGTCGGACGATGCGTTGTCGTCTTTGCGCCATACCAGTCCCCGCCGCCATGAGCCGCCGTTTTCAGCCACTCGTCATCGTGGGGGCATGTGTGATGCTGGCATCCTGTGTCAGCACCTCGGAACCGAAGAAGTTGCCAAAGCCGCCACCGCCACCACCTCCCGGCAGTGAGCTCAGCACCCAGCCATGGGCGCGCCCCGAGAAAGATTGGGAGGGCGGACGCCCGTCTTTCATGCCAGGCAACAATTAGGATCTTTAAATTTTATGATAGATGCGGGCCGCCCTCGCCTGATTGCACTCTTGCACGGGCCAGACCGCTCTGGTTTGGTCGCCGGTGTCTCCGGATGGATCTACCACAAAGGAGGAACCATCCTCCACGCAGATCAGCACCACGACGCCACCACCGGCGCGTTTTTTCAGCGGGTCGAATGGGGAAGCTCCTCCGGTGACCCGGCAACTGAAGCTGCAGCCTTCCGCGAGTATGCCACGCAAGAGCTAGGCATGGTGGTCAGCATCGCCCTGCACGCGCGTCGTCCTCGAGTCGCCATTTTTGTCTCCCAACACGTTCACGCCTGTCACGAACTACTTCTAGACTGGAAACAAGGGGATTTACCCGGAGACATCGTCGCCATCGTCTCTAACCACACGGCCATGGAGGCCAGCGCGGAGCATTACCACCTCCCGTTCCATCACCTGCCGGTGACCCAAACCGGAAAGGCCACCTTGGAGGCTAAACAGCTGTCGGTTTTGCGCGATTTGCATGTCGATCTGGTCGTTTTGGCCCGCTACATGCAGATTTTAAGCGAAGATTTTCTCTGCCAGGTGGGTTGCCCGGTCATCAATATTCATCATTCCTTCCTGCCCGCCTTCGCCGGCGCCCGCCCTTACCATCAGGCTCATACCCGTGGCGTCAAACTCATCGGAGCCACCGCGCATTATGTGACCCCAGTGCTCGACGACGGCCCCATCATTCATCAGGAAGTACGCCGGGTCAGCCATCGCGATACCGTCGGCGATTTGCTCCGCAAAGGCCGTGACTTGGAGAAACTCGTTCTCAGTGAAGCCGTCCGACTCCACTTGGAACACCGCGTCCTGATCTACGAAAATAAAACTGTGGTCTTCGATTAAGCCCCGGAACCACCGTGCCGCCTGAAACCGCACGGGATAAACCTGACGGTTTTCTGTAACGCGACTAAGGTTCCATCCGGCGCCATGTGTGATATCTAGTTTAACTCCCAACCCATTATTACCCATGTTCTGGCTCATCTTCATCGGCACCATGCTCGTCTCCATGCTCGCCTCTTGGCGGGTTCGCTCGAGTTTTAATCGTTTCAGCCAAGTCCCGTCCAGCTCAGGCTTGACCGGAGCTGAGGCGGCCCGTCGCATCCTTCGCACCAGCGGCATCAACGACGTCGAAGTCGTTCCCGTGCAAGGGTCCCTGACCGACCACTACGATCCCATCAACAAACGCCTAGCCCTCTCCGAAACCGTCTACAACCAAACGTCGGTGGCCGCACTGGGCGTAGCCGCCCACGAATGTGGACACGCCCTCCAGCACCAGCAAGCTTACGCCCCGCTGCATGCGCGGATGGCCATGGTGAAAGTTCAAGGATTCGCTAGCCAGATAGTCATGTGGCTTCCCATGATCGGCATGTTCACCGGCTTGCTCTCACCCAAACTCATGATCCCCATCATCGCCATGGGCTGGGGAGTCATCATGCTCTTCAATCTGATCACCCTTCCGGTCGAATTCGATGCCTCCCACCGGGCCGGCAAGGTCCTCACCGGCATGGGCATCATCCGCACTCAGGAGGAAGCCAATGGCGTGGAAAAAGTCCTCAAAGCCGCAGGCTGGACGTACGTCGCTGCCT
>JALRGB010000133.1 GCA_023253575.1 Verrucomicrobiales bacterium | reverse complement strand
CATGTGGGATCGGCTGGATCTGGCGCGGTGCTACTGAGGACGCGGGTCAGGGTGGGGCCGCCGCCGTCGGTGCTGGCGAGGTTATCGGTATAGCGGAGGCGGAAGATTTCCTGACCATTCGCGGCCAAGAGAATGAGACGTTCACCATTGTTGGAGAGGGCTCCGACGAAGGTGCCGGGGGCCATTTTTAGGCTGGCTCCGTAGCGGGCGGTCATGGCGGCTTGGTCGCGGGTCACGAGGAGGCGTGCGCCCGGGGCGAGCTGGACGCCGGCGGGGAAAACGTACGATATCCCCTCACCTTCGACCTCGATGAATTGGCATCCTGAGAGGTCGATGGTGTCGCTGGTGGCATTGAGGAGCTCGATGAATTCGGTGAGGTCATCGGGTTCTGGTGGGTTGTAATTGATTTCGCTGGCGATGAGCGATCCGGCGGTGGCTGGGAATGGACCGGCGGTGGCGGTGATGGTGATGGGGGCGGTGGCGATGACGGTTCCGTCCGGATCAAGGGCTTGGAGAACGTACGTCTGGGTGCCGCCGCGCAGCGGGAGCTGGATGGACCATGTGCTGATGGCGGTCCAAGTGACGGGCAGCGGGCTCTCGGCTCCTTCCAGTTTGATTTCCGCCACATTGACCCACCCTTTTCCCGTCAGGGCCGCGGTCGGGGTGTTCACGGTGAGTGGGCCGGTGGTGGTGAGGCTGAAGGGAACTGTGGGGACGGCGGTATTGACTTGATTGCGCGCGTAGATGGCGCGGTTTCGCAGGTACGGCAGGGAGGCTGTCATGCTGACGCCGAAGCGGCTGTAATGAGTCGCCCATTTGGTGAGAAAGGCGTCATTAAAGCTTTTGTTGAGGACGTCGAGCATGTGGCCCCAATAGAGCCGCCGCCATGAGGTATTGGAGAGGTATTTGTTCAGCTCGGAATTCTGGGTGAGTGAGGAATTCGGATCACCTTGTCCGAGGAAATCCAGATCCCATGGGATGTGGATCATTTTGCCATTGGGGGGGAAGTAGAAGATGGCGTTGTGTTGGGCGTTGTCGTTGTAGTTATCCACGACGCCGAACAGGCTGGCGGGGGTGAAGCTGCGCAGGAAGCTGCTGGCGTCGATGAGCGGCGCGGTTTCGGTGAGGAAGCTGGGATTTGTTTTCCCGAGTGCGGTGACCGCGGGCATCAGACGGGAGTAGTCATCTTGGGCCCGGTTGTTGCGGATGAGCCACCACCAGCGGTAGAGTTCCTTGTTGGTGCCCAGTCCGGTCACGGCGACGCCTGGAGGGCCGGTTGAGTCTTGAGGGTATTTGTATCCTTCTGGACCGGAGGGGCTGGTTTGTGTCTGAATGTAAACGCGTTCGTATTTAAACATCGTCCCTTGCGCGCCGTTTTCCCACTGGCCGTCGAGGTATTCTGAGTCGAAGCGGGATTTGGCGAGGATGGCGGGCCCGGTGAATGAAGTTTTGGTGCCGATGACGCGGATGATGTCGTCTTCGGTGCTATAGATCCCACCGGCGGAGTTCATCATTTGTCGAATGAGGATCTCATATTGATTGGCTTCGACGCCGCCAGAGCGGTCGATGGCGATGGTGGTGTGGGTGCCGAGAAATGGCTCATCGCGGCCGAAGTCGAGAATGTATCCGACCCGGGAGTCGTTGAAGCGGCCGTGCTCGCTGCTTTTTAGGCGCACGGAGGCGTTGTAATAAACCTCTCGGTCGTTGTAAATGAAGGTGCATGGCAACTTTTCGTTGCTCATTTGATTGATGTTCGTGTGGATGAACGTCTGATCGGCTGGGGTCATGACCACGCGCAGATTGTGGGGCTGAGCGCCGCTGGGCAGGACGAAGCGGGAGGCATTGTCATTCCATGGAATGATGGCGCGGGCATTCGGGC
>JALRGB010000118.1 GCA_023253575.1 Verrucomicrobiales bacterium | reverse complement strand
AAGTCGTCAAAGTAATTTCTGTCGGTTTTGACGGTCGCTCGTAGCATTGCTGCCAACGGTCAAGTATAAGCGTAGTGCGGGTTTTCGGAGCAATACACTGTCCGCCAACACGAACTTTGATAGATGGCAAAATACTAAATTTTAGCCACTTCGCCCGCATTACGCTTATACAATGTTGGCGGTAGTTTATTTATTCAATTCTCCTTAATACCCCCTTTAATTTTGCTTCAACTCCAAGATTATCAAAAAGTTTTTCAGTCAATGTTAATGTCTTCTTGAAAGCTGTTTTAATATCTGTCGGATCTAATTCTGATGTTGTCTCCTGAAATAACGAATACCAATCTGGGTCTATGTCTTTTTCCAAGCTTTTTGTTGGACTTTCCCAATGTTTGGTTTGGTATGTTTCAATTCTTATTAACCAAAGTAAATATTTTTGAACATTTGATAAGCTTTGGTAAGCGTGAGCAAATTCCTGTCGTTTAATTAAGTTGCTTGTTGTAAGTAAAACATTCAACAATGATTGGCTCAACCACAGGATATTTTCATTTGTTGTTCGATCAGGTACTTTAGTTTTTATTTCTTTGAGCGTGTTAGTCAATAAATCTTCTTTATCTACTAAAATCATCTTGTCAAAGTCGCTAAACTCTACCAAACCGTCCCACGATTTGATAACTTCCATTTGGTCGTTTGTCAAAAAATGAAACTCCCCCCTTATCATATTTTCAAAAATGGCAACTTCACTTCCAAACTCGTTGGTAAAATATAATGCCAAAGGATGAATTTGGCTTACCCAATTTTCAGCGGAAAATTTTTCTTTATCCTTCAAGAAGATGTAGAATTCAATATCTGAATATTTGTCCCCTTCATTTTTGGTAAATGACCCATACATAAATACGGCAGAAATATTTTTATCATTTTGAGCTATTGACTTTGTTTTGTCAATCATCTGTAACTGTATCATTTTCTAATTTTTTAATATTAACAATCGCCCTTTCTACTTTGCGTATTAAAGGATATTTCAATTCTTATTCTATCTTACAGTTACTTATAGCTTCATTTTCTTGAATGTTTTTCGTTGTTAATTGTTTCTTCAAATTACCGCTAACGTTTTGCGGCTTGGCGTAGTGGCGGATTTTTAGCACAAAAGTTCAATCGAAGAACTACACTTGAAACTACCACAAAACTGTCATACGAAGCACTGCACCCGCCATTACGCCAAATCGCGGTTATGGGCAGTTCTTTTGTCAGCCTGATATTTTTCGCATAAGTGTTTCAAGCGGCCCATTTTTAAATTTCTTTGTCCATAGTTTGCTAAAATAGTAACTAAAGACAAAGTAAGCAATTGAAAATAGCAAAACATATAAAGGCTCTGTCGGTTGTTGAAGTGTCAAGTCTTTTGATAAGTCTTTGCCTGCAAGAATTGAAAATATCATCATTCCAATAGTAACGTGTGAAACATAATGTGTTAAAGTCATTTGTCCAGTTGAAGCAAAATTTTTAGCAAATTGACTTCCTCCTATTTTGTTGCCTAAATACATAAATCCAGAAATCAGCATTAATCCAAATCCGAATGTACTAAGCATGAAAGGCAGAAATGGTGGAAGGTAATCAGCGTTTATAAATTCGCTTAAGTCTTGCGGAATAGAAATATGTTGAGATACTATTTGAATGATATTAACAGTAAGGTATAAAGACAACCCTATCAAGAACATTATTAGCTGGACTTTTATTTCTGTCCAGTTCAACCTGCCTAAAAACATCCCCAAAAAGAAATAGGCTATCCAAGGGAAAATAGAATTCCAACCGTTATAAAATGTGTTTCTAATAAAGCCATTTATAGTATAGAAGTCTTTGTACTGAAATTTCTCAAGATACCAGCCAGTTTCGTAAGGAATAATGAAAATCAGAAAATGGAAGATTAAAATGGAAAGCGTTGCAAACTTTAGAAAATAGCTCTTATCATAGAAAATTGTAAAAGCAATTATAAACATATAGCAACCGTAGAAATGAAGTATATCGGCAGGCCAAATTAAGTTAAGCAAAAGTCCTGCAAGAAATAAAAAAAAAGCTCGTTTTAGAATGGTATTACGAAGCTGAATTTTTTCTTCGTTTGAATATTCGTTTCTATTAGTCATTAGTGCAATGCCCATCCCTGCCAGCATCACAAAAACAGTACTCGAGTTGCCACTAAAAAGTGATAAAAACTTCCCAATTATAGTTTGGTCTTTGTAAGAACCAAATACCATGTTGAAGTTTACTATGAACATTCCAAAAATGGCATAAGCTCTTGCCAAATCAAATCCAATTATCCGTTGTTTCATTTTTCCTTTATTAAACTTTATTCGCAAAGGTCAATGAAATGTTTTTTTAATCATTTGAGGTAAAGTCAAATAATCATTTCTTGGCTCTAATTCTACTCAATGTTTCAAGGGATACATTCAGATATGATGCAATTTGGGTCAGTTGAACTTCTTGAACTATATGAGGTGATTTTGTCAATATAGTTTGATAGCGTTCTGTAGCATTTTGGGTATGAAGTTCAAATACTTTTTCTTCAAGCCATAAAGCATAATATTCTGTCATCAAAAAATCAAGTTCTTGTAATTGTCTGTGTTTTAGCTTTTCAATTTGAAAACTACTGTGATCTGTTATATTTACTGTTACTTCTGTTAAAGCTTGTATGCATTCCCTGCTCGGCTTTTGTTGTGTATAACTGTCAAATGACATAGCAAGGTCGTCCTTGAAATAAAACTCGGTAGTTATTTCTTTGTCGTTGTAAGCATAATATTTTCGTAAAATTCCACTTTCAACCCAAAAACTTTTGTCGCAAATATTGTCCGCTTTAAGCAGGTAGTCGCCTTTTGAGAACGTCTTTGTATAACTTATTTCGGTCAATGCTTTTAGTGTCGCATCGTCAAAGTTTTCAATGAGTTTTTTTATTTTATCAATATAATGTTGCATTTTTTGAGTGGTCGTTAGAATTGCCCATAACTCTTTTATACGCGCTAGATCGGAAGAGCGACGGGGTTCGGATCCATGAGGCGCGGGGAGGTGTCGCCGATGAGCCTCCCGGGCTTGGCGCCGCCGCTCAGGCGGTGGAGGGCGGTGCGACCCCCGTTCCGGCGGTGGCCGGTAAGCAGTCGAGGCAGCGGATCAGGCGGTCACGGTAGCTGTCGAAGCCGTAATCCGGTCCGCTGGCGGCGGCCTGGTCGGCGAGGTGGTGGAGCAGCTCCCGGTCGGCGTGCAGTTTGAGCAGGATTTCGGCGATGGCGTCCGGGTCGCGGACCGGCACGATGAAGCCGTTCCGGCCGTCGCGGACCAGGCTGCCGGCGTTGGGAGTGCAAATGACCGGCAGGCCCATGGAAAGGGCTTCATAGACGACTCCAGCCGAGCCCTCGGCCAGGGTTGGCAAGAGGAAGACATCCGCCCAGCGGTAATGGTCCGCGACCTCGCTCCTCGGAACCTGCCCGGTGAGTTCGACCCGCGCTTGGAGCAGATCCCTGGCGACAGCGGACAGGTTGAGCGGTCCGACCATCCGGAAGCAGGCCTGGTCTCCGAGACGCTCGGCAGCCGCGAGGACATACGGTGCACCCTTGCGCAGGCACACTTGGCCGACGGTGAGGACGCGGAGAGGTTGATGGGGATCGCTGCGGCGGGAGCTGGCGGTTTCCTGAGGCCGGCGGTCTACTCCGTAGGAGACCACGCGGCACCGGTCCACCGGTCCGCCGCAGGCCTCAATGCCCTTGCGGACAAATTCAGACCCGCAGAGGATCAGATCGGCCAGCTCCCATTCGCGTCTCTCCCGCTCGTTAAACCGGGTCAAATCCGAGGGACCAGAGATGTCTGTTTCCCATCCTGGAAAGCTCAGACGCTCCTGCTGAACAAGCTGATTCAGAACGGGGATCGGCGCGTTGGTCTGGTCCAGCACGCACCGGACGCCGCGGGCTTTGGCGTGTTCCATCACTTCCAGTCCCTCGGTGCTGAAAGCATACAATACATCGGCATTCAGGTCATTCCGTGCGCTGAGGCGTCGGGCGAGGTCGGCGGCGGTCCGTTCGTTCTGCCGCCAGAATTCCTCCGCCGTACGGCAGCGAGCCAAGCGCCATTGCAGGTGAAGGCCCAGGGCGGGAAAGCTGGTGATGAGCTCCCGCGGGATGTCGTGAGGTATGCGGCCCTTCAACCGCCGCAGGGGTTTGGGGAGCCAGGGGGTGGGGATGCCGGAAAGCAGGCGCGGCACCCCCTGGACCGCGGTGATATCCGTGTAGAACCGCTGCAGCCGGCCGGCCGCGTGCAAAATGCGGGGCACGGCGTAGTGGCGGCGGGCGCCGAACATGACAACGGCGACTTGGGGTGGGGCGGAGCGGGTCATGGAAAGCATTGCAGGCGGATGCCGGGACAGTACGGACGGCAACGCCGGAGCACCCGGCGGTCCTGCCGGAGCCGGCGGATCCGGGGCAACGGCCGGTGGCCGCGCTCATGTGAGGTGCCAGGCACTACCGATTTCGGTGTCAAAAGCCTTGTCGGTGAACTTCTGCCAACCGGCCGACGGCGTAAAGGTGATTTCACCGAACAGGATCCTCTCATGACTGGGACTGTACAAATCGATCCGGACAAAATCCCAGCCGGCGGCCAGTATTTCCGCCAGACGGATCATCTCCGCGAGAAGACGGGGTTTTTGGGAAGGATCGGCCGGGCTCTGCCGGAAGGGATAGACCATGCGGCTCCACGTGCGATCGTACACGCGGCAAGTGTGATCTTCGGAACCGCGCCCGGTATCCACCTGCACAAATTCGACCCGGCCGTGGAAGACGTAGAATTTGTCCACGAGATCGACGGGGATTTGCCGCCAGCGGTAGAGTTTGCGATGCGCGATCTTCTCGTTGAAGATGCGGGGGTTCCGTACGTGCGGGATGTAGCCGAGGCCCCGCCAGAGCATGAAGATCTCGTATCCCTTCATGCCGAGCACGCGGCGGAGCGCGGTCTTGACCAGAATGGGTGACTTCATGGCGGGGGTGGTCCGGGGCGATGACTTCCGGCTTCGTGAGGCGGTTCACTGGCCTGGTTCCTCCAGGATCGGTTTCCAGAGATCGGACCAGGCGCGGAAGATGACGGCCTTGTAGAGCAGGTTGCTGCGGAAGACACGGCCGTCACGGTGGGACCTCCAGAATGAGGCGACGGTTCGGGAATCGAACAGGCGCTCCCATGTCTCGCTGCCTCTATCGGTGATCCAAGAGATGCCGGCATCGGCTTGGGCGGCGAGCAGCTCACGGTTGAGCGGGCGCAGGCCGCGTTTGGGAGCATGGAGCACCTCGGCCGGCAGGACGTCGGCGAAGGCGTCACGCAGGGCCTGCTTGCGGGTCCCGCGCTCGGCGATGGGGATACGTTTGACTTCTTCGTAATACCGCGGGCCGGTCAGGGGCCCGTAACCGGCTCTTCCTGAGGCATCAAGCAGGCGCCATGTTTTGGCGTAAACCCCTTCGGCGGCCCAACAGAATGCGAGGTTCTTTGCGAAGAGTGATTCACCGGAGAGCTGCGACAGCGATGCCAGCTCGGTCAGGCGGGTGGCGATGGCGGGTTTGGAGAAATACCCGTGCTTTTCCGGGGCGATGATGGCCTCGCTTTCCCAGTCGGTGACCGGCCCATCTCGGAGGTGCATCTGTGCTTCGTCGCGGGCCGCGGTTTTTTCCAAGGCGTAGGCGGCGCCGCGGACGAGAAACGATCGGGAGGCGAGCCGGCTGTAGAAAGCCCGGCGCTGCGTGCGCGGCAAGGCGTGGATCAGTCTGAAGACCCGTCCGGCCAACCATCGTCCCCGGGGAAGTTGCGCGAGCGGGCCGAGGAACGCTTCGCCGCCGCCATCGCCGGTCAGAACCGCCCGGCCTGCAGGAGCCTGGCGAAGCATGTTCTGCATGGCGTGCACCGAACCATGGGCATAAGGCTGGCCCCAGACGCGGGCGACCTCAAAGGCATCCTCGACCACATCGTCCGCATCAGCGCTGGCGATGGTCAGGGGGACGCCGAGGCGCCGGGCAGTGATCGCGGCCAGCCCGGATTCATCCGCCTCTCCGACCCCCTTGAAGGTGATCGCCTGTTCCGGCGGCCGCCCGAGCACGTGGCAGGCGGCGAGGACTACCGAGGAGTCGATGCCGCCGCTCAGCAGATTCACGAAGCCGCCGGGGGCGGCGTTGATCGCCTGTTGCGTCTCGCGGAGCACGACCTCGCGCAACACGCCGGGGGCCTGGGCCGCCGAAACCGGCGGCCCTTCCTGAGCGATTCGACCGGGGAACCAATACTGTTCGTACACCGGCTGGGACCGCGGCCTCAGGTCCAGCTGCGCCAGATGCCCGTTGGGCACGGCGCGGACGGCTTTCCAGATGGTCTTCGGGGCGATGCAGTAATCGAGAAACCAGTATTCATTGAGGGCCTCGATATCGACAAGGCGTGATACGGAGGTGTGCCGGAGGATTTCCGGAACACTGTCGCTGATGATATAGCCGTGGGGGATTTCCGCGAAGAATGCCGCCATCAGGCCGGCGGGGTCACGGGTGAGGCGGATCCGGCCGGCATCCCCATCAACCTCCACGCGGATCCAGGGGCCGGGGCGGAGCGGGTCGGCGGAGCGGGGCTGGGTGCCAAGATGAAAATCAAGGGGGCTTCGGTTCTCCGGCCAGAGCGCGTCGGAAGGCAGCAGATGGGGATGGCACTGCAATGTCAGCGCGCATCCCCCGGCCCTCCATCTGCGGGAGACAACGGAACCCGGTGCCAGATCGGAAGCGGATGGCAGCGGGGGGGCGGATGGTCTGGTGATCGTCAGCAGGTACACGAGTGGTGGATGGGGCGGGAATCTTCAGTAAAACGGATGCCGGGGCGAAGGAGTGTCCTGATGCTGAGAGCAGGACATCGTTTGTTCCGCCTCAGGAGGGCGAATGATCCGATTCCGGGAAAGGTTTGAGCGTTCCGATGTTCAGGGTGGCTGTGCTGTCGAAGCGGAATCCGAAGCGGGCCACGTCCGCGGCGTAAAGTGAAGCCACAAAGTCGATCTGACGGTCGGTGAGGTAATAGTCCCGGTAATCGCCACGGGGCGAAGTATTGACCCGGGGAGGCTTCTGCCACGTCAGCCCCAGCACCGAGCAGATGTGGGCGAGGTCTTCTTCCAGGTGTTCGAACCGTCCGATGTACGCGACCGCCGGGGCGTCGTTCACGCACACGAAGCGGCTCTGGACGCGGAACATCGGGTAGCCCAGGACAGCCGTTCGGAGGCGCCGGTTCTGGTTCAGGGCGGTGAGAAAGGACTGGAAATCCGCATAGGGTCTGAGCCAGCTCCGGGCCCACGCCACCGCCTCGGGAGCCTGATATCGTCTGACATAATGGAAGGAGGAAACGAGGCGGTCCCATGGGTTGCGCACGAACGCGAAGGTGAAGAAGGCCGCGGTGCGCGCCGGATCAAAGGCCGCATAATGGTCGATGGTCGCATGCCAGCCGCCCGGGCACCCGAGTACCTTGATCACGGCGTTGCCGGCTGTCTTGGGCACTCCTATGAATATTGCCCGGTGTTGGATATTCCATGGGTGCCACGGATTGCTTTTGTAAGCCCGGTAGCAGGCCCGCCGCAGGAGCGTGGGGGTGCGCTCCAACAGTGCCGTGCCACCGTCGAGGGTGGCGGCCAGAAAACCGTTTTTTCTGAGTTGAAGAGAGATCATGGCAGATTGCCGCCTTCGATATGCCGCCGGTCAAAGCGTGAGGGACGGCTTGGTGGACCCGGTGTTTGCTGTTTGATTTTTATGGTGACGACCGCACTCTCCGAACCAATTGAAAGGCTCCATCGGTGGCCGTCGTCCGTGGCGTGCCTGGCCGCGGCCGGGACCGGATCCGGCGCTCGGAGGCTGAGCTTTGTTCGGGATTCCTCTATGACACGTGTCGTGAATGTTGTCCGCGGGGCCCTTACCGGTCGCGGATTGCAGGCGGTGCTGCTGAAGGGCGGCGCGGCCAGCCTGGTCATCAAAGCCGTCAGCACCCTGCTCGGGATGTGGGTGGCCATTCTGCTGGCGCGTGGGCTGGGGCCGGACAACTACGGCGTTTACACCCATGTGATGGCGATCGTCTCGGTGCTGGCGCTGCCGGCGCAGGTGGGCCTGCCGGCTTTGGTCGTCCGTGAAACGGCGAAGGCTCAGGCGACCGGGCAATGGGGGCTGATGCGCGGCCTCTGGCGGTGGGCGTCACTGGTGGCGTTGGGCGCCTCGCTGGTCGTGGTGGGGCTGGCGGTGGCGGGCGGCTGGTGCCTGCGAGAGCAGCTCAATCCGGTCCATACCCAGACCATGCTGATCGCCCTGCTGATGACGCCGGTGGTCGCCCTCGGCACGCTGCGCGGGTCGGCGTTGCAGGGCTTGAAAAGGCTGGTGGCCGGTCAGCTGCCCGAACAGATTCTCAGGCCGCTGGTGTATGCGCTGGTCCTGACCATCTTTCTCAATGCGGCTCCCGGCCGGCTGACGCCGGTCGGGGCCATGGGATTTTACTGCGGTACCGCTTGCCTCGTCTTCGCGGTTGGGGCGATCCTGCTCTGGCGCGCCCGCCCCGCCCCCCTGCGCGCCGGCCCGCCTCCCGTCTATGAGAAACGGGCGTGGTGGCAGGCGGTTCTTCCGCTGAGTCTGATCTCCGGAGTGGGTGTGCTCAAGAGCCAGACGGACATCCTCATGCTGGGCTGGCTGCTGCCTTCCGAGCAGGTGGGCATTTACCGCGCGGCTGTGTCCGTGGCAGGTCTGGTGGCTTTCGGCCTGCAAGCCGTCAACATGGTAGTCGCTCCTTATTTCGCGAAATTTCATGCCGAAGGCGACCGGGTGAGGCTGCAGAAACTGGTCACGCGGACCGGGTGGCTGATGCTGGCCTTGGCGGTGCCGGTGGTCATGGTGTTGCTGGTGTCCGGGGGCGCGGTGCTGGCTCTTCTGTTCGGGCCGGTGTACCGGGAAGGATCGGTGGCGCTGGCCATTATGGCGGCCGGGCAGCTGGTCAATGTGGCGACGGGATCGGTCGGGGTGCTGCTCAACATGACCGGTCATGAAAAAGACATCCTCCGGGGGTCGATTCTTTCCGCCGTCCTCAATGTGGTGCTGAATCTGGTCCTGATTCCGCGGCTGGGCGTCAGCGGAGCGGCCGTGGCTTCGTCGGTGACTTTGTCTTTCCAAATGATCACACTGTGTTTTTATGTGCGGCAGCGTCTCGGTATCCGGACTCTGCCGGCGTTGCGGAAAAGGAATTGAACTGCCGGCCCGCGGCCGTCCGAATCACGGCATCACCGAGGCAGGGCGATCCCCCCGTCCCAGGACCCAGCGGTAGACATCGGACAGATGGCGGGCGACCTCGGTCCAGGTGAAGCGGGATGCGACGAGGGCGCGACCGCGCTCCCCCATGCGCCGGCGGTCGCCCGGATCCATACGGCACAAGGAATCCAACGCGTGGATGAGACTTCCGGCTTCGGGTTCCGCCTCAAGGGCGGCACCGGCCGCGGATCCCTCCGGAAGATGGCAATGGGGAGTCATCAGGACCGGCAGCCCGTACGACCAGGCCTCCAGCACCGCCATCGGCAGTCCTTCGCTGAACGAAGGGAGCACAAAGGCGTCGACGAAGCGCAGGGCGGCGATTTTTTCGGTGCCGAATTGCGGTCCGACGAACCGGACGGAACCGCTGATGCCCAGTGATGCCGCCAGCCGCCCGAGTTCGGCGCGGTGGCCACCCTGGTCCCACCCCGCGATCACGAGGATCCATGGCTCTGAGCGCCGCTGCGGCTGACAGCTCCAGGCGTGCAGCAGGGGAACCAACCCTTTTTTCGGGTGCAGACGGCCGAGGAAAAGCAGGGTGCGGGAGCCGGACGGAACGAGGTGGGCCCACGACGGCGGATCCGGCTGTGACACCGGGTCCGGAAGGTCCACGCCATTGGGAATGATGGCGATCGGATTGCGCAGGCCGCACTCGCGGAAGGCCTCGGCCTCCGCCGGGCACAGGGCCTGCAGACAGGAGGCTCCGCGCAGATGGCGGTTTTCATAGAGCCGGCCGGCCAGGCGTTTTTTCCACGCGGAACGTCTTATTGCCCACGGATCAAGCATCCCCCTGGGGGAGACCATCCAGGGTTTGCGGTGGGCGGTTCCCCAGGAGCAGGCGGCCAGGGAAGGATACATCCAGATTCCGTGGGTGTGCACCAGATCCGGCTGGGCCTCGCTCAGCGCGCCGGCCAGTCCCGGCATCCAACCGAAAGCTTCCGGCCCCCGGGTCGGGAACAGATGCAGCGGGATGCCTTGCCAGGCCGCACGATCCGTCTTGGTATATTCATCGACCGCCGCAAAAACCTGGAGGTCCCAATCCAGCATGCGCAGATGGGAGGCGGCGGCACGCACCGACCAGAATAGTCCCCCGGCCTTCCGCGAGGCGGAGGCGGTTAGAAAAGCCGCTTTCATGGACAATACGGAGGGAGCACGGATTACGGGCGCGTGGAGCCGGCTTATTTCCCGCACTCTGTAACCACTCACACAGTGCCCGGGACATGAAGACAACTCGTTCTCCGGAAAGCACCCGCAACCGGTTGTCGAGGCTCACCGGGGATGGAAATGCGGGCAAGACCAGAGGATCGGTATCCGGTGTCAGGTGGGAGTGCCGTGGTGGCGCCCGATCTGGTTATCGCGGTCAGCCGGCGGAGCTTCTGTCCGGCTGCCGTGAGGCGGCTGGGACGGTGTCCCGCGCCCCGTCAGAGCTTCCCCAGCCACGCCACGCTCAGGCGGCGACGGGCGTCCGGGGCGTCCGGTGTGCTCGGCTGAGGTTTCTGACGGCGGCTTCGATTTCGGCGAAGGCGTGATCGCGTTGCCGGCGGAGGTGGAGGGCGAGGGATTCCGCCTCGCGCTTGCGGGCGGCGAGATCTTCGGGTGAGAGGGACCGGATCCATTCCCGGACGGCGGAGTCGAGGTCGGAAGTGGGGCTGATGCGCCAGCCGGCGCGGCCGAGTTGCTGCCAGGTGTCATTGCCGTCGGTCAGGCAGCCGAGCAATGCGGCGCCGGAGCAGACCGCGCTGACAGCCTTGGAGGGCACGCAGACGTGATCCCAGCCCGGATCCAGTGAGACGAGATGAATGTCGATCCATCCGAGCCCGTGACGCGGGACGTGATCGACGATTTTTACGGCGTGGTGGTGCGAGGCCTCTTGAAGCAGGCGCGAGGTGTGTGCGCCATAGGTGGAAAGCACCAAGAGGTGCTTTTCGGGATTCAGAGCTCGCATGACGGACGAGACGAATTGCGGATCGTGGGCCTGGCCGATGTTACCGAGGTAGCCGAGAACGATTTTCTGCGGTCCCGGATGCCATGCGGGCGGTTCGGGGGCGCGCGTCTCGCTGTGGATGCCGCACGGAAGGATGGTGGTTGGAACGTTCCACCCCGGAGACTGGCGCAGGTAGGCCGCCTGGCCCCGGCCCAGGGCGATGAGATGCTGGGGAGGTTGTCGGCGCAGGCGGTCGTAGATGCCGCGGTAGATAAAATGGTCCCGGGAAATGAGGCCCGCCGAGGCAAAAGCGTCCGGGTACAGATCCATGGACCAGCAGATCCATGGGATTTTTTTTCGGGCGCAGTGGCGGGCCAACCACCAGTTGAGCAGCGGGGGATCAGTCAGACCGATAACTACGCCGCGGTCGAGAGTGCGTGCCAGAGCCCAGCCCTCCACCAAGGCACCGGCCAGTCGCGGCAGGGCGCGCCTGCTTTCGCAGACGGCGGGCAGACCGACACGGGCGACTTCACCGCCACCATGGCTGCTGCCATCACTGCCGGACACGCCCCCGGAGTAGCGACCGTCTACGGATACCGAAGTGACCCGAATACCGGCGGCCGAGAGAAAGCCGGCCAGCTCGGCTGCGGCGTGGCCGGTGATACTGGGATTGGGAGGATAAAAGCGGTTGACGAGGGTGCAGGTGGCGGCGTCGGGGCTCATTTTATGATGTCCAGTGACTGACGATCTGGCCGATGGTTTCCCTCAGACTGATCCGGAGGTCCCATCCTGGATAGTGGGAGCGCATTTTACCGAGGTTGGAGAGGTAACAGATGTGGTCGCCGATGCGGGCTTCGTCGGTGTAGCGGTAGCGCTGAGGGCGGCCAGTGCATTCCGCAACCATGGCAAAAGCCTCGAGAATGGAGCATGAGTTTTCCCGTCCGCCCCCGATGTTGTAGACCTCGCCGGAGCGCGGGGAGTCAATGAATGCGGCAATGAAGCGGGCCACATCCTGTGAATGGATGTTGTCACGAACCTGTTTGCCCTTGTAACCGAAAATGGTGTATTCGGTGTCTTCCAGGTTGCACTTCACCAAATACGAAAGAAATCCGTGCAATTCGACGCCCGAATGGTACGGGCCGGTCAGGCAGCCGCCGCGCAGGCAGCAGGTGGGCATGCCAAAATACCGGCCATATTCCTGCACCAGGATGTCAGCCGCCACTTTCGACGCGCCGAAGAGTGAGTGCTTCGACTGGTCGATGGGAAAATCCTCCGCAATACCGTCAGCGAAGGCGGGGTCCGCGTAATCCCAGCGGGTATCGCGTTCGACCAGGGCAATGGTATTTGGCCGGTCGCCGTACACCTTGTTGGTGGACAGGTGGACAAACGGCGACTCGGGACACGCCTGACGGGCGCACTCCAGCAGGTTGAGCGTGCCGACCGCGTTTGTGTCGAAATCATCGAAAGGAATGGCGGCCGCGCGATCATGGGATGGTTGGGCGGCGGTATGGACGATGGCGTCAGGTCGAAGTTCGGCGAGCAACCGCAGGACACCGGCGCGGTCCCGGATGTCGAGTTCATGGTGATTGAAGGCGGAGCCGAGCGTCTCGGTGAGGCGCCGCTGGTTCCAGCGAGTATCCCCCAGCGGACCCAAGAAAACAGCGCGTTGGTTATTGTCCAGCCCATGGATTTTCCAACCGCGGGACGCGAAGTGCAGACTGACTTCGGATCCGATCAATCCCGATGAGCCAGTGACGAGGAGTGATTTCATGCCTGCAAGTTTGAGTCGCGTGTCAGCGCCAGGGCTTTTTGGTTTTTGTGGTGGGGGCAGCGGCAAACCGTGGTGCGGGGGCGCCGGCAGGTCTGCGGACGTGCGGATCACAGGTGGCCGACCCCGGCCTCGGCCGCAGACAGAGCGGCGGTGGTTTCCGGTAGCGCGCGTCGGATGACGTCGGTGCCGCTGATCCGCTCCGAAGAGCGTCCGGGACGGCCGCCCAAGCCGCCCTGATTACCACGAATCCGACCCGGCCGGTCTGGCCCCCAAGGAAACGGCGCAGCTGAGGCCACGCACCGGGCCCGGGTGGGGGGGGATGGCGCGGAGGCGGGGCTTGCGGATCCCGCCTTTCACGGGACGCGAGAACCGCTTGTCACCAAATGAGTTGCTGCTGAATCATTCTTGGCTGCGCTGCCGCCGGTGGTCACAACCCGACCGGCTGCACCAAGGGACTGGCGAGAGGTAGCAGAAGCGGAAGGTCATGGGAGTGCGGCGGAAAGCCGCGTTTCTGTAGCACGGTCATTGCCGCTGCCAACCAAAAAAATCCTGTCCGTTCCTCCTTCAAACAAGTGGAGGGTCGCGGCCGCTTCCCGGCCCCGATGGCGGTGCGCTGCGCGCTTGTCAGACGGCCGCGGCAGCGGTAGACACCGGAGATGTCACGGGGCGGACCAATGAGCCGGCGAACCGGAGGCCTGCTGCTGGCCTTC
>JALRGB010000106.1 GCA_023253575.1 Verrucomicrobiales bacterium | reverse complement strand
CTCACCGGCCCATTCAGTGGCTCCCCCGTCGGCGCCGGAACATTCCTCTACGCCGTCAACGAAAAAGGTCTGCTCCAAATCATCGACACCACCGCCGAAGAAGGAGCCGTGGCTCACACCATCGACCTGGAAAACACCATTCTGTGCACTCCCTCCCTCGCCGATGGCGCCCTCTTCGTCCGCAGCGACTCCTCACTCTGGCGCATCGAATAACCCGCAAGGGCCATCACTTACAGGCGCACGCCCAACCGAAGGTAAGCGGCTCGCACTTCCTCCAACAACTGCGCCTCGGTCCGTCCATCCAAAAGCAGCCGCAAATTCTCCTGTAGAATCTGCTCGCGAGAGGCACCGAAAAAGAGTTCCCTTGGCAGGGTCGGGGGCGCCTCCCGACCGCCGCCGGCCCGCCCGCGCCCCTCAGACCATTGGACCCGGATCCGGTCGTTGTACGAAGCGAGCTCGCGTTCATACGCCTCCATCTGCCGACAGGGCGCAGAACTAGCGTGCATGTAGCGCACAAACCGCTCGCCATCGCCTTGGCCATCAAAGTGCATGAAATAAAAGACCAGCAGGTAACTCGTCATGTAGAGGCGCTGCGTCTGGCTGTTATCCGATGCCATCATCGCCTTCCATTCCTCGCTCGTCATCGAAAACAACTTGTCGAGCGGATACGGCTCAGGCACGCCGCCCACAACCCGCTTTTTGCGAAAGGCTACATAATCTTTCAGTCCAGCTTCCGCCTCCGAAACCCGGAACTTGCCACCGCGGAACGGCAGGCGCCCGGCATACTCCGCCGCCCCCTCAACGACCCACTGCGGCAACAATCCCAACCAGAAATGCATCATCTGATGGGTCAATTCATGCACCAAAATATGCGTGTCAAAAGTCTCATCCATCCGGTACTCACGACCAGCCGCCGAAATACCAATACTCTCGAAAGGAACCATCAGCCGCCGCTGGTGGGAAAAATAAGATCCCGCACTGCCCGGTAGCCCACCCGCCTCATGATACCCCTCCATGGTCCTAAACAATGAGGCCCGAAAATACCGCCCTTCAGCCGGCCGAGGGTCAACACTCCACGGCAACGCCCGCAGTAATTCATAGGTCGCCTCAAATGACCGCGCCACCTCCCCAACCAAGGACCCAGCCAACCGCCCTTCCGACTCAAACTCAAAATGCGGCGTCCGATACACAAACCGCCCGCCTGCCTCATCCTCCAGTACAGTCTCGACCCGCACCGCCGACGGCTCCACCCCGACAACGTCAGGTCGAGCCAACGAGAGCGGCCGCCTCTCCCTCCACTCCGCCAAATACGCCTGATCCTCCGGGCTGAGACGCGACCACGGTACCGTCGTCACCACCCCGCGCCCCAGCCGCAATCGTGCAGTTGTTCCGTCCGTGTCCACCAACGTCGCCACTAACTTTTTCCCATCATGACTGGTCCAGGTTCGCTCGACTTCCGCCGCCGGCAAGGAGGTCAATGCCGCTACCCCCCACCACAATCCCCTCACAAAAACAGCCAAGTCCATAGTCCTCATCATCGCCCATCCCACCGCGGCCGCCAAAAAGAAAATCGCCTCATACTCAACCCGCCGCCACCACCACACCCGGCCGCGAAAAAACTAATACACATCGAATGGCCTCCAGCCCCAAGCCGGTCAGACAGGAGGCCACCCGCCGGTACAATGCCAGCTGCGGTCGGTATCCATCAGCCCGGGCCCGAGCCTCGCTTTCATCCGCCACCGCATCGGTTTTAAAATCAACAATCAACACACGATCAGGCCAGATCATGACGCGATCGAAGGTTCCGGTCACCCACTCGCCGTCCAAAATCACCTCGAAGCGTTTTTCCCGCCAGAGGGTCGCTCCCGGAGAAAACCCCAGCACCTCACCCACCGCCGGAAGTGCCAAGCAGCCCCTCACCTGGTCATAGGCATCCTGCTGCCAGCTCTCCGGCTGGGGATACGTGCGCCGCCACCATTCCTCCATCTCCAAGGTCTCAGTCGGATTCTCCACCCGCTCAAATAACGCGTGGACCAGCACCCCAAAATCTCGCGCTGGCGAAGCCGCCGTCGAGAAAATCTGCTCCGCCGTCAGCACATGCGTCTCGCGCCCCGAAGGAGTCAGCCGCGGCCGTCGGCGCACTCCCGGTCCCACCGGAACAAACACATCCCGAGCAGGAACTAGAGCCGGCCCGCCCCCACCCACCGATGCCAACGACACCATCGGCACGCGCTCAAACCACCGAGGATCACCCCGCAGCCAGCCACAATCCCACTCTTGGCCGTCCGCCCGCAGGAGATCAGCCGGCCCGCCAACTGCCAACGACCGCTCCACCAGAGCCGCCGGGTGACGAGCCACACTGGTAGATTTAAGCTCGGAAGTGATCAAGTACAACGCATGCCGCGCCCGCGTCATCGCCACATAAAACACACAGAGTCCTTCGAACGCTTGGGCCGCCTGACTGGCTTCATGCGCATCCCGCATGGCCTCGTCCACCAACAGCAAATCAGGCGGAGGACGCCGGAGCAGCCACCGGGTGTGAAACAAATCCTCTCGCGACCGCAACAACAGCTGACGGCTGTCGTCGTGAAATGATTTACCCGTCAGCCGCGGAAGGAATACCACATCGAAATCAAGCCCCTTGGACTTGTGAATGGTCATGACTTGCACCGCCTGCACCGAACCAGACTCCCGGCTGGTGGCCGATTCAATAATCCGCAAAAAGGCATCGATGTCGCGCGTCCCCCGCCGGTCGAAATCGCGGGCCAGCTGGACCAGCTGCTCACCCCGGAGCCGGGAAAAAGCATCGCCACGGTCGATCCATGGGTCGAGCCGCTCCAACCAGCCGCGCGCCCACACCTCAAATCCATCCGCCAGCACCTGCTGCAATACCTCGCGGACGACTCGTCCTTTTTCCCAGCCACTCTTGGAAAACAATTCTGCCAACGGCGTCATCAGCACATGCTTCCACGCCATCGAATCGCCAGGATGAGCCGCCACCCGCAACAACGAAAGCAAGGCCAACGTCAGCGGATTATCCACCGCCACCGCCACATCCGTCTCGCTCGTAATCGCCGGGAGTCCGTCCTGCCGACGCAGAAAATCAACCGTCGCCGCGACTTCCTCGTTCCCACGCATCAAAATCGCCACCGTCAGACCACGGTCAAACGGCCGCATCTCACGCAACAACGCAGCCACCACCAGCAGTTCACTCTCAATCGTCCCATCACCATTCCCCTCGCCCTCGGCTTGCGGCCGCACCAGCGCCGTACACCCGATCCGATGCCCCACGTTCGTCGTGTGCGGAGCCCATCCCGCTAACCACCGGTCCCGCGTCGCCGCAGGCACGACCAGTCTCAGCGCCTCCGTCGCCCCAAAAACTTCGTTGACCGCATCAATCACCGGCTGCGCCGACCGCCACGAAGCATTCAACGGTCGCTTCGGCAGCTGGTAATGGTCAATCACATGGCGCGCCAGTTCCGGTTCACCGCCACGCCACCGGTAAATCGATTGCTTCTCGTCACCCACCTGAAAGTAAGTACGCCGCCGCTCGGGATCCTCCAGCGCCTCTTCCACCAACGGCCGCAGCACTTCCCACTGCAGCAAACTGGTGTCCTGAAACTCATCAATCAACCAGTGATCAAAACGCGCATCGAGACGCGCATCAATGGCCAGCCGCGCCGTGCCCGCCCCG
>JALRGB010000082.1 GCA_023253575.1 Verrucomicrobiales bacterium | reverse complement strand
GCCTGAACGTGATCAAATAAAAATGGCAAGTGGCGGCATTATAACGACACTTTTACTGTGGACTTGTTCGGTTTTGTGTGGCCTCGTGTTGGGTTCAATCATCAAATGTTCAATGAGTTGTGTATTCCCAAGTCTTCACAAGCAAACCCTGCTTTACACTATAGAGATGTTCTGAAGGAACACCGCATAGGAGAGGTCGGGGGCGATGTCCGGGGCGCGGAGAATTGGCGGCGACCCATGTGAGACACCCGGCGACCCATGTGAGACACCCACTCTCCACTCATTCGACTGCCAATCCGGACCTCTGTGGGTGTCTCAGATTCAGTTTTAGATTCAGTTCGTCGAGTGGGAGTGTTCTTGCGGGTTGGCGGTGGACGGGTTTAATAAGAGCCGTGGTTGTGATTTCTATGCCGGTCCCGATTTTTCTGTTGTGTGGTATTTTCCTCACGGCGGGGATGGTCGGGTGTGCCAGCGATGAATCTCCGATGGAGGAGAAGGTGGAGCGGCGGCGGATCGACCAGATTTTGAGTCCTGAGGGGTCGAATCCCAATGAATCGTATACGAAGCGGAGCCGGTATGATGGTCAGGATTTCAAATCTGGGGCACTGAAGATGCGGGCTTTTCGCGGGGCGCAAGGGAAGGCCCGCGAGGGAGGAAAGGGTTTTAATATGGCGGGAACGCAGGCGCAGGGGCTGACGGAAAAGCGTTCGCGGTTCGAGAGTGAATCAGCGCGTGAGGGAGGGGAGAAAGTGCGGACCTTTGCCAGTCGGTACGAGGATCAGGCGGCGCGGACCAACGCCTATGCCGGGGCGAGTGAATCGTATAAAACTGGCGAGGCGAGGGAGGCGGGGGACCGTTATTACAGTGGGCAGCGCCGGGGTTATGCGACTCGCACGTTGGAGTCTGGGCAGTTGAGTCCGACGGCGCGTGAGACGGCGCAATTGTACTCGCTTGATCTGGCTGCGCCGATGAATGAGGAGTCGGTGCGCCGGGTGCTCAACAAAGCTCCGCGCGAGCGATGATCTTTCTGTCGGTGGACTTTGAGGTTTGAGGGTGGATGATTCTGGATAGGAAAGAAAGTCGGGAGGGTGGCGGCTGATGCGGTCGACCTCTCGATTCGTCTGCCTGTCCGTGCGTTAAACTTGTTTTCTGACCCCATGCTTTCTGCTGCTGACCAACTTGCTGTGCTTGCCCGTGGCTGTGCCACGATTATTTCCGAGGACGATCTTCTTTCGAAGTTGAAGGAAGGGCGGCCATTGCGCGTGAAGCTGGGGGTGGATCCGACGGCGCCGGACATTCATTTAGGGCACACGGTGGCCATGGAAAAGCTGAGGCAATTTCAGGAGCTGGGTCACACCGCTGTCTTATTGATAGGTGATTTCACGGCGATGATTGGCGATCCGACTGGACGCAGCGCCACGCGTCCGCCGTTGACGCAGGAAGAAGTCGTGGCCAATGCGGCGACGTATACAGCGCAGGCATTTAAGATCCTCGATCGTTCGAAGACGGAGATTGTGCGGAATGGTGACTGGTTTAGAAAAATGGATTTTTCTGAAGTGGTTCGGCTGTGCAGTCGGGTCACGTTGCATCAGATGTTGCAGCGGGAAGATTTTCGGGCGCGGATGGAGGCGGGCACGGAGGTACGCTTGCATGAGATTTTGTATCCTATTATGCAGGGATGGGATTCGGTGGAGATCCGGGCGGATGTTGAGATTGGGGGGACGGACCAGCTTTTTAATATTTTGGTTGGGCGGGATTTGCAGAAGGGATCGGGTCAGCCGCAGCAGGTGGTGATGACGATGCCTTTGCTTGAGGGGACGGACGGCGTCCGCAAGATGAGCAAGAGCTACGGCAATTATATTGGGGTGGATGAG
>JALRGB010000790.1 GCA_023253575.1 Verrucomicrobiales bacterium | reverse complement strand
CCCGTTCTCCGCCCGCATCGATGGCCATACGCTCGTCATCACCCCACAAGCCGGCGGGGCACCACTCGCGCCCGGCGCCGATGGCACGGCCGAAAACGCTTACCGCGAACCCGTCGTTTGGTCACCCCAAGGCACCAGACTCGCCTGCCTGCGCGTGCGCCCCGCCCCCACCCGCACCATCCACCTCCTCGAATCATCCCCGCGCGATCAACTCCAGCCAAAATTGCGCACTCTCGATTACGCCAAACCAGGCGATGTCATCGACCAACCGCACATCGCCCTCATAAATCTCGACACCCAGGAATCCATCCCGGTCGATAACAGCCTCTTTTCCAATCCATGGAGCATCGAAGACATGCGCTGGTCACCGGACGGCCGGGAACTCAGTTTTCTTTACAACCAGAGGGGACACGCCGTCATGCGCTTGCTGGCTGTCGACGGCACCACCGGCACCGTGCGCACGGTCATTGAAGAAACATCTCGGACCTTCATCGATTACACGAACAAAATCTGGCATCAGTGGCTCGACGACACCGGGGAAATAATCTGGATGTCAGAGCGTGATGGATGGAACCATCTGTACCTCATCGACTTCCAATCTGGAACAACAAAAAACCAAATCACCCGTGGCTCATGGGTCGTTCGGCGGGTGGAACATGTCGACCCCGTAAACCGGCAGATTTGGTTTGCGGCCATGGGGGTTCGTCCGGAGCAAAGCCCGTATCACGTCCACCTGTGCCGCATTAACTTTGACGGCACTGGTCTGGTTATTCTGACCGCTGGCGACGGAACGCACACTTGGGAATTTGCCCCCGGTCGCGCCACGTTTCTGGACCGGTGGTCCCGAGTTGATCAGCCCGCGGTCACCGAACTCCGCCGCAGCACCGACGGCTCACTCGTCTGCGAAGTCGAGCGCGGCGACGCCACCGCCCTGCTGGCCACCGGCTGGCGCGCGCCCGAAAGATTCGTCACCAAAGGCCGCGATCAAACAACCGACATCCACGGCATCATCCTGCGCCCAACCCACTTCGATCCATCAAAAAAATACCCCGTCATCGAGAAAATCTATGCCGGCCCCCATGATCATTTTGTCCCGCAAACATTTGGCCTGATGACCCGCGACCGCCAGATCGGCGAGCTTGGTTTTATCATGGTGCAAATCGACGGCATGGGGACCAACTGGCGACATAAAAGTTTTCATGATGTCTGCTGGAAGAACCTGCATGATGCTGGTTTCCCTGACCGCATAGCCTGGCTAAAAGCGGCCGCAGCCCGTTTTCCCGAGCTCGACCTCGAGCGGGTCGGCATTTACGGCGGTTCGGCGGGCGGCCAGAGCGCCATGCGCGCGTTGATTGATCATGGCGATTTTTATCGTGCGGCCGCGGCTGACTGCGGATGCCACGACAACCGGATGGACAAAATCTGGTGGAACGAACAATGGATGGGATGGCCAGTTGATGCCTCCTACGAGGCTGCCTCCAATGCCGTGCACGCCAGCCGTTTGCAAGGCAGCCTAATGCTCACAGTGGGCGAACTCGACTCGAATGTCGACCCAGCCTCCACGCTGCAAGTCGTCGATGCCCTAGTCGCGGCCGGCAAAGATTTCGAGTTCCTGATGGTTCCCGGGGGCGGACATGGGGTCGGCGAGACGCCGTATCCGGCGCGCCGACGGATGGACTTTTTCGTGCGTCACCTATGGCGGGCGGAACCGCGGCGCTGATGATCCCGCATCTCGCGATGATTTCCCCCTTCCGTTTTCCCAGAGCCGACTACTCTGCCCGCTCCCCAGTTTTTCCAATCCGATGAGCAGCGAAACCCGCAAAGCCTTTCCTTTTCCTGATTTTGAACCCCGGTGGCAAGCCCGCTGGGAGACGGAAAAGACCTACCGTGCGCCCAATCCCGGCGATCCGGAATTCGATGCCTCAAAGCCGAAGTTTTATGCCTTGGACATGTTTCCATACCCCAGCGGTGACGGTCTCCATGTCGGCCACCCCGAAGGCTATACCGCCACCGACATCATCAGTCGCGCCCGGCGCAAACAGGGATTCAACGTACTCCACCCGATGGGATGGGATGCCTTTGGCCTGCCCGCCGAACAATACGCCATCAAAACCGGCCAGCATCCGCGCGTCACCACCGAGCGCAACGTGGCCCGCTTCACCGGACAACTGAAACGCCTTGGTTTTGCCTATGACTGGGACCGCGAGGTCAACACCACCGACCCCGGCTACTTCAAATGGACACAGTGGATTTTCCTTCAGATTTATAATTCATGGTGTCATCCAGTGACCGGCCGAGCCGAACCCATCTCAAGCTATACTGGCCCAGACCCGGACAGCGTGCGCTTGGCCTACGTCGCCGAGGTCCCCGTCAACTGGTGCCCCGGACTCGGCACCGTGCTCGCCAATGAGGAAGTCATCGATGGCAAAAGTGAAGTCGGTGGATTTCCTGTCGAGCGCCGCCCAATGAAACAATGGATGCTGCGGATCACGGCGTTTGCCGACCGCTTGGCTGATGAGCTGGAGCCGCTGGACTGGCCAGCCGGCATCAAGGCCCGACAGCGCGACTGGATCGGCCGCAGCGAGGGGGCCGAGGTCGTTTTCCAAACCGGCCGGGCTGATTCCAACGAGCGAACCCCGGTCACCGTCTTCACCACTCGCCCCGACACCTTGTTTGGTGCGACCTACATGGTGCTGGCTCCGGAACACCCTCTGGTTGCCAGCATCACGACACCCGCCCAGCGAGCGGCCGTCGAGGCGTATCAAAAAGAAACATCGAGCAAATCGGACCTTGACCGCGGCGTGGCCAAAACCAAGTCGGGGGTCGATACCGGTGCGATTGCGATCAATCCGGTCAATGGCGAAGCCATTCCCGTGTGGATCGCCGACTATGTCATGATGGGTTACGGGACGGGCGCCATCATGGCCGTGCCAGCTCATGACGAGCGAGATTCCGAATTTGCCGCGCAATTCGGTCTGGCCGTGCGCGAAGTCGTCGTTCCCACCGCCACCGAGACCAGCAGCGGCTGCTTCGCCGGCGAAGGCGTGGCCGTGAATTCATCGTTCCTCAACGGGCTCGCCACCGCTGAAGCCAAAAGCAAAATCACCGCCTGGCTTGAAGAAAAAGGACTGGGCCAAAAAACCGTCAATTACAAGCTGCGCGACTGGCTTTTTGCCCGCCAGCGGTACTGGGGCGAACCATTTCCCATCGTCTGGGAAAATGGCAAACATCGTGCCCTCGATGAAACCGAACTCCCGGTGCTACCGCCAAGCCTCGACGACTTCAAGCCAACAGGTACCCCCGAGCCACCACTGAGCAAGGCCACCGACTGGGTTCGCTACAGCGAGACCGCCACCCGCGAACTCAACACCATGCCCCAATGGGCTGGCAGCTGCTGGTACTATCTCCGGTATTGCGATGCTCGAAATCCCCAACGCTTCGTCTCCAGAGAAGCCGAACGCTACTGGATGAGCGGCGGTTCACAGCGGCCCGAAACCGACGCCACATCGCGCGGCGGCGTCGACCTCTATGTCGGCGGTACCGAACACGCCGTGCTCCACCTCCTCTATGCGCGCTTCTGGCACAAGGTGCTCTTTGACCTCGGCCATGTCTCAACCAGCGAGCCTTTTCACAAACTCGTCAATCAAGGCCTCATCCTCGGCGAAGATGGCCAGAAGATGTCGAAGTCGCGCGGCAATGTGGTGAACCCGGACTCAGTGATCGAAGAGTTCGGAGCCGACTCGTTGCGACTTTTTGAAATGTTCATGGGGCCCCTAGAGCAGGTCAAACCCTGGAGCACCAAGGGTGTGGAAGGAGTGTATCGTTTTCTTGGTCGCGTCTGGCGTCTGGTCATGACGGAAAATCAGGAAGGTGAGTGGGAGCCGTCGTCGAAACTTTCGGCCACGGCCGAGCTCGCCTCCAAACCGCGCAAAGTGCTGCACGAGACCATCAAAAAAGTAACCGAAGACATCTCGAGCCTCAGTTTTAATACTGCCATCGCACAAATGATGGTCTGCACCAACGAGTTGACTGGTTTAGAGGCCCGGCCGGTGACGGCCGTGGCCACCCTGCTGCACCTGCTGAATCCGTTCGCCCCGCACCTCACCGAGGAACTGTACGAGCGGCTGACCGCCAGCTGGCCCGAGGCCGCACCCGCAGGCCAGCTGGCGCTGCAGCCATGGCCCCAGTGGGACGAATCAGCCTTGATCGAGAGCGAGGTGGAAGTCGTCGTCCAAGTCAACGGCAAGCTCCGCGACCGCATCACCATGGCGGCTGACGCAGACCACGCCGCCCACGAAGCAGCCGCTCTCGCCAGTCCCAAAGTGCTCGAGCACACCGCAGGCCAAACCATCCGCAAGGTGATTGTCATCCCGCGTAAACTGGTCAACATCGTTGCCAATTAGCAGCCACCGCCAAGTCCAGCGGGGCAAGCCCCTCCTAACCCACACGACACCACCACCCGGCGGCAAGCCATGAATACCGAGGCCATCCTCGAACACCTCTCCGTTGGCTCCGCCGCCATCTCCGGGGTCCTCGCGGCAGGCGGTCGTCGGATTGATTTTTTCGGTGTCATCGTGCTGGCCGCAGTGACAGCGTTCGGGGGAGGCACGCTGCGTGACCTTTTACTGGGTGCCCTACCTCCCCCCTGGCTGCGGGATCCATCGCTTCTCCATACGGTTCTCATCGCGGCCGTGACCACGTTTTTTGCCGCCCGCCGGCTGCGTTTTCCCCAGCGCGTCCTGCTAGTGGCCGATGCTGGAGCCCTCGCTCTATTCACCATCATCGGCACCCGCAAAGGCATGGACCACGGCCTGCCTCCGACCGCAGCGATTGTCACCGGAGTCGTCACCGGAGTAGCCGGCGGCATGCTGCGGGACACACTGCTGCGCGAGGTGCCACTTGTTTTTCGCCGGGAAATCAACCTCTACGCCACCGCCGCCTTCCTCGGAGCCGCCTTGTACGCCCTCGTCCCCCGTCGCGAATGGCACACTGAGCCCGCTGTTTATGCGGCCGCCCTCACCCTCATCCTCGGCCTGCGGCTGGCCTCCATGAAATGGCGACTGACGCTACCCGACTTCGTCTCCCGCGATCCGTAGGCCGCCTCCACCCAGTCACTTCGGAGCCACCCCAAAAGTGAACCGCTCGCGCCCGCTCAGGTCACACTGCACGACAATCTCCTCAAATCCCGCCCGCTCCAGCAATTCAGCCACCCGCCCGCCCTGGTCCGGTCCATGCTCCAGCGCCATCAACGCCCCCGGAGCACAATAATCAGGCGCCATCGCAATAAAACGCTCCATCAATTCCACTCCCTCCTCGCCGCCATCCAGCGCCATCACCGGATCTTTCTGTACTTCACGACTCAAAGTAGCCACTTCCGCACGAGGAATGTACGGCAGATTAGCCGCTAACACATCAAACCCAGCCGCAGGTACATCGCCAGCCCAGACCGAAAAAAGATCCGTCTGCACAAATGTCAGTCGACCCGTAAATCCGCTCCGGCGACTCTCCGCCGCATCCACCGCATCCGCCCCCTCCTTCAGCAGCCCGCCAGCCGCCGACTCTCCCAACGGCAAACAGCCGCGAGCTGCCGGCTCGGCCGCCGCTTGCGCCGCCGCCAGCACGGCATTCTCCCGCGCCAAAGACAAGGCGTCAGCCGAAAAATCCGCCAGCATCACCGTGGCTGCGGGAAAAGCCGCTGCCAGAGACAGCCCAATCACACCGGATCCACACCCCATGTCCAACACTCGGGTCGGCGGGCACAGGCGGCAGCGATCAATGATTTTCTCCACCAACTCCTCTGTTTCCGGCCGAGGAATCAACCCGCGGGCGTCCGTCTTGAAAGTAAACCGGTAAAAATCCACCGTGCCCAGCAAGTGCTGTAACGGCTCGCCAGCCGCCCGGCGCGCAGTCCATTCCCGCAGCGGAACCAGCTCCTCCTCCGAAAGGGGTCGGTCAAATTGCAGATAAAGATCCATCCGCTTCAAACCTAGCGCATGGGCCAGCAGGTGCTCCATGTTCAGCCGCGCACTCTCCACGCCCTTTCGCTCAAGAAAGGCCGCGCCACCCTGCAATACTTCGAGGATCGACTTCAACTTCCTCCTGCTATCGACCATGCACCGTCACCGTCAACTGCCCGTCACTAAATAGAAGTCCCTGCCCACCTGACTCGCGCCAAAACAAGCCGTTCTGCCACCCAATCGGCTCACGCCCGCCCAACCGGCCAGCCAAGTCAACTCCACCTATTCCGTCCAAGGGACTTGCAATTCCCCCACGCCGCGCATCCATGCTGGGCAATGGATAAATTTATCATTCGTGGTGGCGCCGTGCTGGACGGGACAGTGCAGGTGAGCGGGTCAAAAAACTCCTCGCTGCCCATCCTAGCGGCCACACTGCTCACTCGTGAGCCGTGCGTCATCCGCCGGGTGCCGGACCTCAGCGACACCAATTACATGACGCAAATTCTCGCCCAACTCGGAGCTTCGGTGGAACGCGCCAGCGGCACCGTAGAAATCAGGGCGGAAAAAGTAAAACACGTCGCCCCCTATGAGCTGGTGAGGAAAATGCGGGCCTCCATCTGCGTGCTCGGACCGCTCTTCGGGCGTCTCGGCAAATGCACGATTTCAGTGCCCGGCGGCTGTGTGATCGGTGACCGACCGATCGACATCCACCTGCGCGGCCTACAGGAACTCGGCGCCACCATTGAGACGAAAGCAGGTAACATGCACATCACGCGCGGACGCGCCCGGTCAGGAAATGCCGCCCATGGCGGTCGGGAAATCAACATGCGCGGCAAACACGGTCCCACCGTGCTGGGCACCGGCAACTTGATGATGGCCGCAGTACTAACCAAGGGAACTACCGTCATCGAGGGCGCCGCCGCTGAACCAGAGGTCGAAGATCTGGCCGATTTCCTTTCCAAGATGGGTGCCCGGATTGAAGGAGCGGGCTCCCGGCGCATCATCATTCAAGGCGTGAAAGAATTACACGGAACGGAACACACCGTCATCCCGGATCGCATCGAAGCAGGCACCTTCCTCGTCGCGGGCGCTCTCGCCGGCCGCAAGGTCACACTCAAAAAAGCCAACCACCACCACCTCTTGGCCGTCATCAGCAAATTGCGGGAGAGCGGATTTGAGATCGATGCCACCGCACGCGAAATCACCGTTCACGGCCGACCTTCGTGGAAAGGCGGCACCATCACTACTGAACCTTATCCTGGGTTTCCTACCGACATGCAGGCGCAGTTTTGTGCGCTCTACGCTCTGGCCGAAGGGGTTAGCGCCGTGACCGAAATGATTTTTCCCGAACGATTCATGCACCTGCCCGAACTGAACCGGATGGGCGCGTCCGTCACCCGCGAGGGAG
>JALRGB010000762.1 GCA_023253575.1 Verrucomicrobiales bacterium | reverse complement strand
GCGGCGCTCGATTTTCTCCTGACCGAAGGTGAGGACCTCACTCTCGGAACGCGGTATCGCACCCCGGATCGCCGCTACACCCTGTCCGGCGTGCAAGGTGCCCTGAATCAATTCAGCGTCATCGCGCTGGATACTCTGGATGATGGTGACCTTTCGGGCGTTACCTCTCGTCAGTACGCTTTCGAAGCGGTCCAGGCGCCCGGTAGCATCAGCTTTCAGTACGCCAAAACCATCCACCGGGCGTATGTGGCCATCGGCGATGGTCTGGATGCCGCTTCGCTGGCTCGCACCAATGTGCAACTGATCCCTGATCTGCCCGATGGCAGTGTGAATTTGCAGCTGGGCGGCCCCGAGTCCGTCACGGAGCCGGAGGCTGCTGCCGGTCAGAGTTCGACCGGTGGATCCGGCCAAGGATACCAATGGGATGGCGTCGGCAAAAAATGGTATCCGCTCAAGCCAGGCGTCTTCAATCTCGTTTGGAACGACGACAATGGATATGCCCATATGATCGAAGTCACGGCTTCGTTTCCGGCCACCACCGTTTCCATCAAGGATCTGGAAGATGAGCAGGGGCGACGCGCCGGGTCCCCTGGCAATTATCGCGGTGATCAGGCGTTTAGTGGCACGCCGGCTGAGTTTCCAGCTTCGCCCAGCGCCCACTACCGCTATCTCGTTTCCCCTAACACCGAACAACCATTTCCGGCTGATCTCGACCGCAGCGATCGCGATCGCTGGGCATTTTTGCGGCTCGCTTATTCGGAATCCACAACCGCCACGGTCGACTCCGATACTCGTATTTTCACTGAAACGGCGGGCGGGGTTCGTTCGGTGTTGGTTTATTCTTTCCGCCCGCAGGCCGGCACCATTGCCACTGGGGACCTTGCCAAGGAAGAGGTCGTCGTGCGGGTGGTCATGTCTGACACCGTCGACGCCCCGCTTGCGGGCCGCCAGAATCATGCCAGCGCCAGTGCCACCGTGGCGACGCGCATCACGAGCAGCGGCGAGACCGGATGGGATCAGGCGGGCTTCGGCTCGGGTTATATCGTCAACGAGGTTTCGAATTATCACCCTGGGATCTACAGCCGTGCTGCGGCGACGGTCGGAACATGGGGCGCCATTTATCCAGTCAATTGGTCCGGTCTCTACGCGGAGGACGATCGTAAGCTGCAGGTCGGCTATTATGAAAATCCATCGCTCAACCAGGGCGCGGCTGGCACCCAGCATCCGGACAGTGCCTGGCCGTGGTTTTTGGCCAGTTATGACGCTGTCGATTACCCGGATGCTGACACGTCGAGTGTCATCTATATTGCCAGTCAGGTCGGTAGCGAAGGAGTCATGGCCTATGAGCCGGGCGTGGCTGGGGTCGCTCAGCCGGTTTACGATCCGTCGGAGTATGCTGATCTGATGGTTTACAGCCAGCCCAACCGCAATTTGCCCGGGTTCAATCCCAACGAGGAGCATGCGCTGGTCGCTCCTTCGAACATGGCGGCGGTCACAGGTGATCCGACTTTCGATGTCGGCCAAAGCGCATTTTTTGCGTTGCAGAACCAGCTCAATCGTACTGACCGGTCGGCCCCTGCGAATTTTACATCGGAGCCGTTTGTGTTGGCGCAATTTACGGATTTGGCCACCGGTCTGCCTGAGATGCGGGCGTATGCGGTTGTGGTAGAACGTAATGGCGATGAGCCATTTCCGGCACGAGACGATGTAACCCATCAGCCAGTGGACCGCGACGGAGCGCCCGTGCCCCAACCAGAAAACCCGAAATATAGTTTTGCTACGCCATGGCCCGCCTTCGCCGGTGAGTTGGTCCAGTTGCCGTATCCGCTCAACCTCGTGATAGGCGCCGTGGTCATGAGCCAAACCACAGGGGGGAATTTTGCTGGATCAGGCGCCGACGGCCAAAACGTCCAAGCCCTCTGGAATGACAAAAACAAGATCTCATGGGTGGTGGCCGGTGACGGTCGGTTTTTCCAGCGGTATTGGTATCCCTTGGCCGCGGGCTTCTGGTTCGATGGCAATGACGACGGGCAAAACAGCCAAGCCGTCGGCACGCCGGTGCAATGGCTGCCGGAATCAGCCACCAGTAACCCGTCTGACTTTTTGGTTGGTTCTACCAAATCCCCGCAACTCATCAAATACCAGTCGTACTGGCGCAGCGATTACCCGGTGCTCAAGCGCGGTGAAACTCTCACCTATGCCGGAGGCGAAAATAAAACTGATCGCCCGCAAAGCCGGGGCCTGCCGGGCATTGTCGGCATGGCATCGGCTCAGATTGTGTTTGATTCGCAGACGCCGGCCATGGCGCTGACCGACACCAATATTCAGAATTTTGGCGGAAGAGTTTTCCGTCCGCTCGATGTTTTGAGCGAGGTGCTTGCCGAGGAGGCGATTCCTGAAGATCAGAAACCCACGGCGCCCGGCAAGGTCACGGTCGACGGTCCTCGTTGGTATTTTAATGATCTCACCGGTTCGCTGAACAAGCGGTTTTATTATGATTCCATTCAGCGCAGGCTGATTTTGCGCGGTCGCTTGAATAACCTCGAGTCGGGCGACCCGGCCCTCGTGGCCACTCCTGTCGGGAGCTATGTTTTAGAGCCTAATGTGCTTAATGAAAAAGAGATAGAAGAACTAGAAGAACTTGATCCTGAAAATCCAGCATCGGAATTCAGGGAAGCCATTGAGAAGTTGGTGGTTTTGGCGAACGGGCTAGCTCGGCCTGCCGGGTGGTCTGAAAATGCCCCCACTTGGTTTGGTCGGGGGATTGTTGCCCAGAATGAACCCAAATTATTTTATGATGAAGCGAGGGCCGACGCAGAGCCGTTGCCTGTGCCATCGCAGTATGCTCCCGCGCCGAGTGCGGGTATTGCTGCGGCCTTGATCCCCAATCCCGAGCTGCTGGCTGAGCCGGTCGGTGAAGAGCGGTTTCTCACCGTGGTGGAAAATAATGCGCCCACCGCCGGTGCGGTGGCCGTTCATATCATCCGCATCGGTGATGAACGGTATCGAGGATCCATCCAAGCGATTACCCCGCAGAATGCCTTTGATGACAAAATCCAGCTCAAGCACACGGGTGACTTTGGCGGCAATACCACGGAGGTTTATTACCAATGGTGGGTGCATGCCGCCGCGCCGCTGACGGGTCTGGGTACGCCTGACCAGCCGCAGGCGGGATGGCAAGTTTACCAACAGGGGCTGGGTCTGAACGCTATTGATTTTCAAGGTCGGCCTGACGTGTCACTGGCGGACAACCTTTTTTACGTGCGCTACGGTCTCAAGGAGGAACTTGAAGCTGCTGACAGTGTGGCCGGCGTCACCAACTCGTCGGTGCAGGATGCGGCTTGGCGGCTGGTCTCTCCGGACGCAGCGGTGCCTGACTGGAGCCGCGGGCCGACGGCTCCAGTGCCCTATCAGTGGGCGGGGGCCTCGAATTCGCCGCAGCCGCAGGCGGATGGAAGTCGGACTTTCCTGCCGCAGCTGGCCATGGGCTGGGTCAAGCGCGTGCTTGACGCGGTCAATCCGTTTGAAGCTCGCTACTCCGCCAGCTTTAATGGCGATAGCCCGGCCAC
>JALRGB010000757.1 GCA_023253575.1 Verrucomicrobiales bacterium | reverse complement strand
GGCGATGAGGAGGTGATGGGGCGGGAAGGGAGGCCCGGACGGTCCGGTGGAATGCGGGGCGTGGGGCATGGGGTTGGCGGGTGGTGGTGATTACCGGGCGGTAGCGGCCAGGCGGGATAATTCGTTAAAGAGCGGGCCGTGGGAAGGGATAGTTTTGTGGAAGACGTCGGCGATCACTTGGGTCCAACCATGGATGAAATAGGTCCAACCGTCTTCGATGTGCAGCGAGCGGGCTGATTGTTGGGCGCGAGCTTGGTCGAGAAAGACGAGGTTTCCGCGGTAGTTAAAATCCCAGATGAGGCTGTGTTCGGGGAAGACGGCGGCGTGGGTGAGAGGCGATCCGGGAGCGTCTTTGCCGAGGCCGGTGGCGTTGACGATCAGCGAGCCTGGGGGCAGCTGGCTGGCGAGGGCATCGGCCATTTCGGGGGTGGGCACGTGGTGGCAGGAGAGAGGCACGGCGTCCGGCCACTGGGCGTGCAGTGAGCGCAGGTGGTCGAGGCGTGGGCGACTTCGGTTGGCCACGTGGATTCGGCTGGGGCGGTTCCCGGCGGGGTGGGGGCGGCACAAGTGCCAAGCGAGGGCGATGGCTGAGCCTCCGGCACCGAGGATGAGTCCTTCCGCGCCGGTCTGGCGCCAGTGATCCGGAGGGAGAAAGGCATCCAGAGACAGACCGGATGTCCATGGATCCACCGTGCGACCGTGCAGTTGTCCCTCGCGTTTCCAGAGGCTGCTGATTTCCCCCAAGGCGGAAGACAGAGGGTCGATGACATCGATCAGGTCGTGCGCGGCGGCGCAGAGGTCGATTTTGTGGGTGGTGACGAGGGCGCCCCGGGTCATGGGGTCTTGTTTGATGAAGGCGACGGCCTCGCGGTAGCGGGCGGGTTCATCGTGGAGCGGAAAGTCTAGACCGCGCAGCGCGCAGTCGCCGAGTTCCAGCGTGCGGGCCCATTCTGGGAAGATCCGGTTGATCGACGATTGACCGGTGGTCACACCGATGAAGATCATGGTGGGTTTGGTGGACGGCGTCAGGATCATGGCGTGGATGGCGGCTGGGGGGCGGGGACCGGGTGTGAAGGGACCGCGCGCATGAGCTTACGATGGTCTGAGCTGGATGTTTCTCCAGTGGCGACCGAGCTGGAGGGACGGCTTTTTTTAGGGCATGGAGATGAAGTGTTGCAGCGGGGTGCCTTGGCCGTGGCGGCGGAGCAGGTAGAAGTCATTTAATCCTGCGTTGAGTTTAGAATCGACGCGATAGTCTGGTGTTCTGGCGGCGAGTTGGGCGAAGTGGTTTTCGTGGAGGACGACGTGGGTATCTGGCGGGAGGGAGTCGAGGCGCGAGCAGATGTCGTCGACTTGGTCGACGAAGGTGACCTGAGGATTGTGGTGCAGGTCATCGAATGCTTGGTGGGAGAGGATCAGCAGGTGATTGGTATCGGTGGCGAGGTGATGATCGAGGACGGTTTTGACAGTGGCGTCCATTTTCAATTCCGAGGCGACGAAGAGTGAGGCGATGCTGGCCAGCACGGCGGCGACGGCGGTGGCGGCGATCAGCGTGCGGGCGGTGTGTTTGCGAGTGGCCAGCCGTTGTGGTTTCCATGCGGCGACGGCTTGGTCGTGGATGATGGGTTTGCGGGCCCGCAGGCAAATTTCCGACCCGAGGGAGGGAAAAAGTGCGCCCCAGAGCTGGTTAGCGCGTACCCAGAGGGTAGAATTTTCCAGCGGGTTACCGGTGTGGCGGATGAAGTGTGATCCGACAGATAATTCTACGACTAGGCCGGCATCTTCCAACAAATTTTGCCATCGGTCGGGCGACAGGCTGTTGATGTGGCCGCCGCGGGCGAGACGGCCTTGGGCGAGTTTTCTGCGGAAAAATTTCTGGCGCAGGCGTGCGACTGGCGACGGCATGGTAGGCGATCCGCCGAGCAGGCACCCTCCGGGGGCGAGGATTTCGCCGAGGTGATGGAGTGAATACCCTGGGCGGGGCAGGTGTTCAAAGACGTGGAGGGCGGCGATCACGTGGGCGCGGCCGGGGGCGAGTGGCAGCGGAGCGTCGAAATTGCATTGATGAATTTCGTCGTAACCGGCTTTTTCGAGCCATTCTCGTTGTGGTTGCCAGTCGAGGGCGATCCAGTGGGCCTTGACGTCGGGGCCGACGAAGCGTTTCAGCCATCCGCGGCCGCTTCCATAATCGACGATGGTGAGTGGGTGGGGCGAGGCGGCGGCTTCTTTTTTGATGGCTTGGGCGGCCCACCAATAGCGCAGGAGGCGCACCGAGTAGGTGGCTCGGGCGAGGTGGGATTCGAGCTGCCGGTCTTCCGGTTCCCGTATGACGGACGACCTCAACGGATTGAGGGGCCAGTGGAGGAAGGAAAATCGTGAAGATGAGCCGGGCATGGAGGCATGGTGGGTGGTTTCGGTGTTTTGCACAAGCGACAGCGTGGTGACGCGGTCCTGTCTTAAAATAAGGAAAACTGGCAAGTGCAGGGATTTGGCCTGTGATTTCGCGCAGTTGCGGGTTGCGTTTGCTTGCTGCGGCTTAGGGTAGTGATTCTGGTTGGGCTGGGGCTAGCTAGATTCACTCATGTCATTGCATTCATCTGATTTTGATCCGGCCTTGTCTGATACTGGGCTGACGGCGGGGTGGTGGTGTGATGAGGCGTCTGGGGATGTGGCGGTTGGTGATTTGGTGGCGGCGGTGGAGAAGTATCGTCGGGCGGTGGCCTTAGATCCGGGGTATTTTGAGGCGTGGCATTCATTGGGCATGGCTTTGATGAAGAGCGGGGAGATCAAAGAGGCGATTGGGGCGGCTTTGATGGCGACGACGTTGAAGCCCAATGATTTGTTAGCGTGGACGGCCTTGTCGCAGATGTATGTCAAGAACGGTCAGATTGCGGAGGCTGAGGATGCCAAGGGCAAGGCTCGTATTTTGTCCTTGGGCGGCAAAGTGGTGAGGGATGCGTGAGGGGGAGGGGTGTAGATCTGGCAGGTTTGAGGTTTCGGGTTGGCAGATTCGGAGTAGACACTGGAGAATGGAGGATGTGTGCTGCGCTGTGCGGAACGCATGCTCTGATTTCTGGACACCGAACACCCTCATTTCTTGAAGCCGTTTTATCTTACTACTGCCATTGATTACCCGAATGCAGCGCCTCACTTGGGGCATGCTTACGAGAAGGTGTTGGCTGACGCCATGGCGCGGCACGTGCGGCGCACGGGCCGCCCTGTGTATTTTCTGACCGGATTGGACCAGCACGGGCAAAAAGTGCAGCAGACAGCGGAGAAAGCGGGTATTCATCCGGCCACCCACGTCAAAAAGACGTCCAAATTATTTGTTCGTCTCTGGGAATCGTTGGGGTTGAGTCATGACGCTTGGATTGAGACGACAGATGAGCGTCATCAGAAGGTGGTGCGTGCCTTACTGCAAAAACTCTATGATGCGGGAGAAATCACCAAGGGTACGTACCGTGGGTTTTACAGTGTACGGCAGGAGCAGTATATCACGGCTAAGGAGAGGCGGGAGGACGGCACGTTTGGACCGGAGTGGGGGGAGGTAGTGGAATTGGAGGAGGAGAACTGGTATTTCGGGCTGAAGAAGCATTTGCCGTGGTTGCGGGCGTTTTTGCAGGCTCATCCGGAGACGGTTTTTCCGGAGAGTCGGCTGCGCAATCTGGTACAGGCGGTGGACGAAGCGGAGGGGGCGGACTTGTGTATTTCCCGGCCCAAGGCGCGTTTGCGGTGGGGCATTGAGCTGCCGTTTGACCCTGAATTTGTGTGTTACGTCTGGTTTGATGCCCTGACCAACTACATCA
>JALRGB010000712.1 GCA_023253575.1 Verrucomicrobiales bacterium | reverse complement strand
AGGGCGCCGGCCGGTGCACATTATCAACACCCACTTTGGACTGGGCGGAGAGGAGCGGCGGCGGCAAACTGACATTCTGCTCGGCCGTGACTGGCTGGGGGCCATTCCCCAAGATGAACCGGTCATCCTCTGCGGCGATTTCAATGCCGGCCCACGATCGTTCACCTGCCAGCAAATCCAAAAACGTCTGCGCGATGTGCAGGAAGCCGCCCCTCACCACAAACCCCGCGCCACTTTCTCGTCCGTGCAGCCACTCGTGCGCATCGATCACATCTTCGTCAGCCCGCACTTCTCCGTGGAACGGATTCACGTGCCCGACAGCCCTTCCGCCATGACTGCCTCCGATCACCTCCCACTCTGCGTCGAACTCGGGACCTGATGCCCCAATGGGGCATCGCATACCAACCTAGGGTGCAACCCCGTGAATCCACCTCAACGCGACCGGGCCACTAGACGGTAAAACACCGGAGCCGCCCCACTAGAAACCGGACTGGCGGACCGCCACGTCTCCACCTGAAGACCAGCCGAGTCGCGACGACTGCCCACCCAGACGAGCCCTCCTGCCTCCGGCTGCCATGAATGCAGATCCGCGCTCGTCTCCACACCCAACAAATAGCCGTCCGCTGACAAATTCCGCGGAAATTCAAACTGCACATACGCCGACCCCGCCGGCCCCACCTCGTCCACCACCATCGCGACCGCCATCGCCGCCACGGACGAAGACCGAACCGGATCACTGCCCAGAACGTACTCCAGCAGATTGGGCAGCCCATCCCCATCATCATCACCACCAGGAACCAACGTGAAATTCACGCTGTCGGGCTCGCCCGGCGCCCCCGCTAACGACGGACTTGCTCTCCAGTTCGATCCCACCGCAGGATCAGGAGGTGGCTGGCTCATGGGATTGTTCAACACGATCGAAGCCCCGTCCCCCACCACCGGCCATGGGTGCTTGTCATCATACGCAAAACCCCAAATCACGGCGCCCGCGCGATCCAGCAGCGTGAGTGTCTCTCCGCTATTGTTGTTCAATCTTCCGCCAAAAACTCCGGCCAACCGAGCCGCCGCCGCCGGGCCATAACGCGCTCGAAAAGCCGCCGCATGGGCACCCACCGCCACGCGACCGCCCGGCGGCAGGAATCGCAGCGATGGATCAGCCAGCGAAAAATCAAATTCCTGCACGGCACCGCCGAGGCGCGTGCCAGTCAGATCCACTGTCTCGGTGGCCGATGTATTGAGCAATTCGACAAACTCAAAGTCACTGGCGGCGGTGGCGCCGACAGCAGCCTCGGATGGGGACGGATCTGCCGGGCTGTATTGAATTTCCGAGATCACGATATTCTGTCGCGAGGCTGGCACGGAGCCGACGGCGATGCTCGATACGGCCAGCGGCGACCACATGCCAGTGGCGGGCCAAAAGAGGCGGGCCTTGACGGTGGTACTGGCAGAAAGCGTGAGCGGACTGGTGTAAACTGGAGCCACGATGGTTGGCTGCGGAGCGGAAGCCCGCACGCCGAGGCTAGCCGTCAGGGTCGGACTAAAGAGAAAATCAGAATCGGCGGCGGTTTTGTTCAAGGCCACGACCGCGAGTATATTTTCCCCTTCGCGGGTGTGGCGGATGGCATGTGACAGATTGAAGGTACTGACGGCCACGCTGGCGCTTTCGGAATGACTGGTGGGAGTGGCATTCGCGGTGGCGTTCCACGCCGCCGGCACCTCCGCCGTGACATGCTGGCGGTGGACTTCCACTCCGTTCACAAAAACAATAAATCCGTCGTCATACCGCGCCCCCAGCGTCAACATCGCGAGACGGCCGTGCTGGTCCGCAGTCAAGGTAAATGGGACCCGTACAAAGGCCGCAGCCGTCTGATTCAACATGGCCGCCTGCACATTGCTCGCCCCCCCAGTCCACGCCGTATCATTGACGTGCGCCCCTCCGACATAATACATCGTCCGGTTGGAGCTGGAAGACGGCTGCGTGTCAAACCCAAGACCCAGCGTCCCCTCCGACCACTGGCCGATATTCGGAGGGTCGGCCAGACCCGTCCAGTCCGCCGGATTCAACGCGGCCCCGCCATTGGCGGCCGTCGGAATAAACCACCGGCCCAAACCGTGCTCAGCCTTCAGTGTGATGTTTTGCGACGTCGGCAAGGCGGAATGAAGCGGACGTGGGTCCGTCCCATCAGTAGTGAAGTGCAGAATACCATCGGGATAATGAACTCCGGGGCGAACGTCCGCATACGGCGCCAGCGTGACCCGCATAGATCCGGGCGCCGCCGTCACCGCGGTCATGACCGGCGGCCGCATCGCCGATGACGCCACCAAAAACTGATCGTCCATCCACGCCAGCCGGTCACTCATCCAGCCGCGCAGAAAGGCTACTTCAGCCTGATAATTCGTCCGCGTAGTGGCATCAGCAGGATTCGGCCACTGACGAGCACCCAAGATTTTATGCTTCCGGTAATGGCGGGCGGCCGGGCTTTGCTGGGTGACAGGTGAATTGTTCGTCACCAGCGCCGTCTGGCCGTCAGTCAACAACGTAGCCGCCGCATCAATCCTCGCCATCAACGCCGACGTACTCCACACCCCCTGACGCAACTCCCAATAACGGTCAAAAGTGGCCACCCGATAGTTGGGGTCCGCATGCAGCCGCGCATACCAAAGCCCCCCCGCCAGCGGCGCCGTGCGCGGGGCCGCCGCATAGTTCCAGCCCGTGCGAAACTCGCCCTCCGCATAGTCCGCATTGCCCATCGAAATATTAAAATCCCACAAGGGACCAGCACGCACCTTCCCCCCACGGTCTTTGTGGTAATAAGTACTGAATACATACCCGTCAATCTGCTTGGGAATTTCCACGGCCCATTGAGAATCAATGAAACTTGAAACATCAATCCACGCCGCATAACCGGTTTCAGGATTACTGAAGGAATTGCTGTGCAGCACCGCTTCATAGTCAGCCAAATATTTCTGTAGATACGCCCGCTGACTCGTGCTGAAAGTATCAGGATCGGCGCTTTGAATCGAAATCCCGCGCGGCGTCGTCCATGAGGTCGATCCGGGCGTGGGTTTGTCCGTCTTGAAAAGATAACCGCCTGTCACGAGCGCGGGATCTGCCACCAATGGATTGATTTTGGCGACATCGACGCGGTTGGCCGCGCGTTTGATGCGCTCCACCAACAGATAGCAGCCGCGGTAGTCGGCATAACTCACCGGCTGCCCGGGCTCCTGATTGAAAAAAACTTCCACAAACCGCGTCCGCGGGGCCACCCAATCGCCTCGCACCGCATCAAACGTCGAAAACATCAGGTAATTTCGAAGCATTGTTTTTTCCGACCAAGGTGCAATCAACGCCCAGTCGGATTCAGCCGGCATTCCGAGAATGGATTCATCTTTATCCTGATCTTTATTGTCCCATGTCTCCCAGGCGTATGATTTCTGATCAAACCCTGAAGAACTCTCGCCCCGCACATGCGTGCCGCTGCGCCCTTGGTAATCGACCGGACCATCCAGCCGGGCCCGCCCGGTCACCGGATCCGGAGCAATGACCACTGCATACGTCGGCCGGTACGGCCGCGCTTCCCCAGGATTGGTGGTATCATCCACCCGCACCCCGTGACTATCGAGAATCACCACCGGTAGGTTGGAAGAAAAAACCTGACCCGAGCCGTTGTAGTTTCCGAGCGTCGGGTCGAGCCGCAGAAACGTGCGGCTGCTAACCGGACCGGGAAGGCGCCCGGGCTGAAAGACCCGCGCCCGGACGGTCGTGGTAGTAGCTATGACCAATGGTTCGGTGAAGGCCGGCGACGACTCGGTTGGCAGCGACTGGCCGAGGGCATAACGAACGACGGCCCCCGGGCCGGCTGGCGGGGCGACCTCGAGCGTGGCATTGGCGCCCGGCGGCAACAGCCCACCCGGTCGGGAGAAACTGACGCCCTCGGCCGGGGGCCCCGCGCCCAGCAAACTGACGTTTTTCACCCCCGCCGTCGGCGTCTCCAAATACCCGGCCACTCGGGCCGAACCAATCTCACCATACGCCACATCCTCCGCCTGAGGACCATACGTGAACTCCGAGGCCACGGTCTGGTCCGGCCGAATCAACGCCAGATACCCACCCTCGCGCGACAACACAAAATTCGTGTGCCACTGACCTGTGCCCCCCGCACGGTTTTTACCCGAACAAAAAACGACCCGGTAAGCATTGGCCGGCAGAGCGACCGCAGGAAACATCCACTTTTTCTTGTCGGCACGATCATTGGTCAGCGACCACCCAGCCAGCGACACCGGCGCCGGACTGCCGTTGAGTAGCTCCAGCCAGTCCGGCGTATCCAGTTCTTCGTCTTCATAAGAATCGGTATTACTGGCGACAAATTCTGTGATAACCGGCCCGCCCGTCGCGATCAGGGTCGACGCAGTGGTAATCACACTCAAATTATCCATCGCGATTTCCTGCGAGGTGGCCGCGCCTGTGCGAGCGGAAAAGGCCAGCCGGTGACCAATGGCCGGGGCAAACCCAGGGACCGGAAGATTGACGACAATATCCTCATTGTTCCAGCGCACATCAAGACCCTGCGCATCCCACCGAACCACCGTGGCCCGAAATCCCGTGTCGTTGATGAAACTGCGCGGGTATCGCGCAATCAAAACATTGTTCGCATACACCACAAGCGCCCCCTGCGGCTGCCCCGCCGCCGGATCAACCGCCGTTTCCCACGCCACTGTCAGACCACCAGGCAACGCCCACCCCAACTCCCCATCACCGTTCCCTTCCGGAATGGCTCCGAAATTCATCGATATCCCCTGCCCCGGCGCCGCCGTAGAAAAAAACTTGAGCGAAAAACTAACCGTCAGCCCGCTGATATCCTGACCACTATCCAGATCCGGGAGCTTAAAGGCCGCCGTCGTCCCAAATTGCCCGTCACCCGCCAGTCGCAGCGAATTTCCCATGACCGACGCCAAAGGAACCGGCGGATCACCCACCGCCGTGCTGGACAACGACGTGCCGTCATTCCACGCCCCCACTCCAGGCACAGCACCGTTAGCATACGCAAATGACTGGCTGCTCACTGCAGGATAACGGCCCGCTTCAACCACCGCCACCGGCAGGCAAACAAGGGCCGCCAACCACCCGGCCAACCGCAACCACCCCAGACACAGGGCGAAGACATGGGCAAAAACAGGGAATTTCATGAATGGGTCTCGAATGGATTCAGTATGCGGACGTAATGGCCTCAAGGGAATGTAAAAATTTGCGCTTCCTCAAAATCCCCGGGGTCGATGCTTCCCGCGATCTTTCGCAGGCGCTCGCTCCACCATTGGTTATGCTGCCTCATGCCCGATTGGACGCCGCCATTTTTCCTGCTTGTGCTCGCTGCCGTGGCCGCGCTCTCTACCCCCGGCCCAGCCCAGGCCAGCACCGCTCAGCGCCGACTCATCGCCACCGGCCGGGACAATCCCACCCCAGCCGAATTCAAGGCCCACCTCGCCGTCTTTGAAAAACTCCCGTTCGACGGCACCGTCATCCGCCCGACCCGACAACGCGCCGACGGCACCACCGCACCAGCCGAATTCGCCTTCAGCCGTGATCCATGGCAACCGGCAGAAATCGAGGCCATGGTTCTGGATCTTAAAGAAACTAAACCAGCTCGAGCCCGGGAAAATTTCCTCGCCGTGCTCGCCCAGCCAGGAGATGTCGATTGGTTTGATGATACGGGATGGCGCGAAACTGTTGATCACTGGCGCCTGCTGGCCCGGGCCGCCAAGCTCGGCGGTTTGCGCGGGCTGGCCTTTGATGCCAGACCGCCCGCCGCCACGGCCACCACTACCCGCCGACTATTCAGTTACCATGAGCAATCACAACGAGGCGAAAAAGATTTTGCGACCTATGCCAAAGTCGCCCGCGATCGCGGCCGCGAGGTCATGCTGGCCGTGGGCGCAGAATTTCCCGAAGCCGTCATCGTCTGCCACCATCTGTATTCTGATCTGCTGCCCCTGCTAGTGACCGAAGCCAGCCCCGCCGCCCTGCTCTCCAGCCACCCGTGGGGATTGCTGCCGTCCTTCATCGATGGCTGGTGGGACGCCGCCCCACCAAAAATGATCTTCATCGATGGCAATCAGGAAACCGGTCAGCGCGCCTCTAGCGAGGCCGCTTTCAACCGCGCCTACACCAACCTCCGCACCCAGTCGGCGCGGCTCGCCGCCCCGGAACACCGCGCCAAAATCCGCGCCCAACTCCTCGTCAGCCATGGCCTGCTCCTCGATGCCTTTCTGCCACCCTACGAAAACTCGTGGTTCACCGATCCCCTAAACGGACCGCCCGACGCACGACTCGCCGCCCATACCACTTACGCCCTGCAAGCCTCAGATGGCTGGGTCTGGATTCATAGCGAAAACGGACGCTGGTGGCCTAACACACCCGAGCCCACACCCAAGCCCACCCCGGTCTGGACCGACCGCTTTCCCAGCGTCGTGGCAGCCCTCGCCAGCGCCCGCAGCCCCGCCGCCACGGCCAAAGAACGCCTCGCCGCCGCCCCTCCCACTGACAACCGGCTAGCCAATGCCGACTTTGCCAAAATAGGAAAAGAGAACCTTCCAGTCTCATGGTGGACGTGGCAGCGCGAAGATTCCCGAGGCACCGCGCGACGGGTGGCCCCAGCCACCGGAACCAGCCAGCCAGCCACGGTCGCCTGGACCGGAGCCATCGAGGCCACCTTCGGCCAAGACCTCGCCGTCAAAGCAGGTGAGACGTACGCGGTCGGCTCGCGCCTCAAATCGACTGGCCACGGCACCACTTCTCTCAAGATCGGCTGGAAAGACGCCCGGGGAAGGTGGACCGCCACCGCCGCCGCCATGGAAATCCCACCAGATGGATCACCCGATCCCGACGGCTGGCAATCTGTGGCCGCGCTGGTCCGCGTGCCTACCGGAGCCAGCCAGCTCGCCTTCATGCTGGCCGCCGCAGGCCAACTCTCGAGTGAAGAACAAGCGGAATTCGCCCAGCCCGTCGCCGTGAAATTGTAGGTCTACAGCCGCAGGCAGGCGGCCCGCCGGGCCCCAGTCAAGCCACCTCGCCGCCATCAGCCAGCGGCCCGCTCCATCCGCGTCAGCGCCTCCTCTAGCGTAGCCCGA
>JALRGB010000641.1 GCA_023253575.1 Verrucomicrobiales bacterium | reverse complement strand
AAACCAAGGACATCACCGGCGGTCTGCCCCGCGTCGCCGAATTGTTCGAAGCCCGCAAACCAAAAGATCACTCCACCATCGCCCGTATCGACGGCGTGGTCGAGATCGGTGGTCTGGTCCGCGGTAAACAACGCATCATCGTCAAAGACGTGGAAACTGGTGAAGAGGTCGAACACCTCATCGCCCGCGAAAAACACCTGCTCTTCACCCCCGGCGACCTCGTCAAAAAAGGTGATCAGCTCACCGACGGCGCTGTCGTTCCTCACGAAATCCTCGAGATCTCCGGACCTCAGGCCCTCCAAGAACACCTCACCAACGAAGTTCAGGAGGTCTACCGCCTCCAAGGCGTGGAAATTAACGACAAACACATCGAGATCATCATCCGCCAGATGCTCCGCAAGGTGAAGATCAGCGAACCAGGGGATACTCAGTTCCTCTGGGGTGATCAGGTCGACCGCCTCGACTTCGAATCCGAAAACGAGCGGATCACCGAACAAGGGGGTAAACCCGCCGAAGCCGAACCCGTCCTGCTCGGCATCACCAAGGCCTCGCTGGAAACCGATTCGTTCATCTCGGCCGCCTCGTTCCAAGATACCACCCGCGTCCTTACCGACGCCGCAACCCTCGGCAAAGTGGACAAACTCCGCGGCTTCAAGGAAAACGTCATCATGGGACACCTCATCCCAGCCGGATCCGGATTCAGTACCAACCGCGGCATCACCATCGAAGAAGTCGGCGAACCGCCAATTTACCAGACCGACGAGGAAATCGAGCTGGCCGAAGCCTGATCCAACCGCCTCTCAGTCGCTAGGCCACCCGCCCGGCGCCCGCCCCCCCGGTCATCTGCGTGTCCGGCACCTCACGGTGCCGGACATTTTTTTTTGCGCCCGCATACCCAAACGCCAAAACCCCCGTCCCCACCGCTCAGGCCCCCGTCCCCAAGACATTCTCTCCCGATGGATGAAATCAATGGCAGCCCGTCGCGTGGTGTGGTAGTCAAAGAAATCCCCGACGCATGTCTGAACTCGCTCACTCCATCTACGACTGGCTCTACCGCGACCTGTCCCTGCGCACCGCCGGCCTGATCGTCGGCTTGCTGCTCATCGCCTCCCACGCCTACGCCCTCTTTAATTACCAAACCCTCCGCTCCCTGCTCCGCGCCGCCCCGCGCAATAAAACTCTGGGCACCGCCATCCTCGCCGTCGCCCTCGTCTGGGCCTTGATCCTCGTCTCGTCCATGGACATGGGTGAGTTCTGGCGCGTCCGCCGCATCGCCCTCATCTTGCTGCCCGTCGTGTTCGGGCTCATGATCGCCTATGTCGATGAATTTCTGACCGCCCGAGCCCTCGGCATCCTCATGCTGCTAGCCGCCTGCCCAGTCCTCGACGCCGCATTCCTAGAATCACCACGGACACGACTGCTCCTGCCCTTGCTCGCCTACGGATGGATCATCCTAGGCATGTTTTGGGTCGGACTGCCTTACCTCTTCCGCGAATATACCAACTGGATCACCGCCACCGAAGGCCGTTGGAAAAAACTGGCCCTCTCCGGCATCGCATACGGCACACTCCTCGTCGGATGCGCCCTCGCCTTCTGGAGCCCCGCCTGAATTATCCCTAGGCACGCCCCTCCCCATCAGGCACCCAATCCGCCAGCCCTCCCCCCGCTCGCCGCCTGTCCCCCCTCCGTGGATTCCCCCGCCCCTCAGACCCGGACACGCGGCGGCCTGCTCGTCATCCGCGGCGGCGCCCTCGGTGACTTCGTGCTTCACCTGCCAGCCCTGCGGTTGCTCAGAAACTCGTTTCCCGGTCAAAACGTGGAAATCCTCGGCACCCCCGGCATCGTCGA